>CAIVBX010000270.1 GCA_903904275.1 uncultured Pseudomonadota bacterium | reverse complement strand
TGAGCCTTACCGCTGGGAAAGTTGGGCGGCACCCAAAGATGAAAACGGCAACATCGACCACAACAAAGCCTTAGTCGGTGACGACTTGCGTGATTTTGTTGACCGCAAACTGTTCCCGTATTTGCACGACTTCAAACAAAAAGCCGATAACGCCAACACCATCGAATACAAAATCGGGCAAATTTTCAGCGAAATCAAAAACAAAATTCACAGCGGCTACAATCTGCGCGGAATTATTGACCACATCGACGAGCTGCGTTTTCGTTCACAAACTGAAAAGCACGAACTCTCGCATTTGTATGAAGCGAAAATTAAAAACATGGGCAACGCAGGACGTAACGGCGGTGAGTATTACACCCCACGCCCGTTAATTCGCGCCATTGTGCAAGTTGTCAAACCCAAAATCGGCGACCGTGTTTATGATGGTGCAGTCGGTTCAGCAGGCTTTTTATGTGAATCCTTCGACTATCTTAAAACGCAACCAAATTTAACCACGTCCGATTTGAAAACCCTGCAAGAATCGACCTTCTACGGCAAAGAAAAGAAGTCGCTGGCGTATGTTATCGCCATTATGAATATGATTTTGCACGGCATTGAAACGCCGAACATCGTTCACACCAACACGTTGACTGAAAACCTCGCTGACGTTCAAGACAAAGACCGTTTCGATGTGGTGCTTGCTAATCCGCCATTTGGTGGCAAAGAACGCAAAGAAGTTCAACAAAACTTCTCCATCAAAACAGGTGAAACCGCGTTTTTGTTTCTGCAACATTTTATCAAAATGCTCAAAGCAGGCGGACGCGCTGGCATCGTCATTAAAAACACCTTTCTTTCAAATACCGATAACGCCTCAGTCAGTTTGCGAAAATTACTGCTCGAAAGCTGTAATCTACACACCGTTTTAGATTGTCCGTCTGGCACATTTCAAGGTGCAGGAGTGAAAACTGTCGTGCTGTTTTTTGAAAAAGGCGCACCGACGCAGCACGTTTGGTTTTACTCCCTCGACGTTGGGCGCAACATGGGCAAAACCAATCCGCTCAATGATGCTGACCTTGTGGACTTTATCGAGTTGCAAAAAACCTTTGCTGATTCTTCTAAAAGCTGGCGCGTTGATGTGGCGGATATTGATAAAACCACTTTCGATTTGTCGGTGAAAAATCCTGACGGCGGCGAAGAAATTATCCATCGCAGTCCGTTTGAAATCATGGACGAAATCGCGGTTTTAGATGTTGAAAGCGCAGAAGTATTAACGAAAATTCGAGGATTGTTATGAGTAACGAAAATCAAGACATTCGCTGGAAACAACGGTTTTCTAATTTCAGTCGTGCGCTTTCGTTATTGCGTGAGGCAATGGAAGAAGATTTGGCTTCACTCAAGCAATTAGAAAAAGAAGGCATCATCCAACGGTTTGAATACACGTTTGAACTTGCGTGGAAAGTGTTAAAAGACAAAATGGAATTCGATGGCATTGTGTTAGACCAAATTTCACCGAAAGCCGTTGTGCGTCAAGCCTTCGCCGCAAAATATATCAATGACCCAGATACTTGGCTCAAAATGATTGGTGATAGAAATTTAATGAGCCACACTTATGATTTCGTTAAATTTGAAGCCGTGATTCAATCGATTGCCGATTCTTATTTGCCCATGCTTGATGAATGGTATTTTTCATTGCTGATGGAAGCGAATGGCTTATGAATTCAACAGGTTTAACAAGCGAACAACTCAACGTTTTAACGCAGGTTTTTAGCAAACACGCCGAAGTTAAAGCCGCTAAATTATACGGTTCACGCGCAAAAGGAAATTTTCACCCACGCAGTGATATTGATTTGGTCGTATTCGGTGACAACATCGACCGTTTTTTAATTTCAGAACTCTTGCTCGATTTGGATGATTCCAATTTGCCTTATTCGGTGGATTTGCAAAATTACAGCGACTTGAAAAATCGGGCATTGATTGAACATATCGACCGTGTTGGTGTGCCAATTTTTAAACAGCAGGAGGCATCGTTATGAAAGCAGGCTGGGAAATTAAAACACTCGACGAAGTTTGTATTGTTGAAAGAGGTAGCTCACCTCGTCCAATTAAAGAATTTTTCACAACTGAACCCGATGGCGTTAATTGGATAAAAATTGGCGATACTGAAGAAGGTGGAAAATATGTGTTTTCAACGCGGCAAAAAATAACACCAGAAGGCGCGAAACAATCACGATATGTGAAAGAAGGTGATTTCATTCTGACAAATTCTATGTCATTTGGTCGCCCGTACATTATGAAAACAGATGGCTATATTCACGACGGCTGGTTTGTTTTAAGGCTTAAAGATTCGATTGATGCCGATTATTTTTACCATCTTCTTTCATCAAATTTGATTCAAGAACAATTTACGCAGCTTGCCGCTGGTGCAATTGTAAAAAACATAAGCGGCGATTTAGTCAAAAAAGCTGTTTTACCTATTGCACCACTCCCCGAACAAAAACGCCTCGTCACCCTTCTCGACGAAGCCTTTGAAAGCATCGCCACCGCAAAAGCCAACGCCCAGCAAAATCTAAAAAATGCACGCGCTTTGTTTGAAAGTCATTTGAATGAGGTTTTTACGAAACGGGGCGAAGGCTGGATTGAAAATACAAAACCATTAGCTGATTTGTGTGAATTGATTGTTGATTGCGAACACAAAACAGCACCAACACAAGAAGAAGGGATTCCGTCAATTCGCACGCCGAACATAGGAAAAGGTAAATTGTTACTTGATGGCGTTTATCGTGTTTCTGAAGAAACTTACAAAGAATGGACGCGCCGAGCAGAACCGCAAGCAGGTGATTTAATTCTTGCAAGAGAAGCCCCCGCAGGAAACGTTGCAATCATTCCAGAAAATATCAAAGTTTGTTTAGGTCAACGAACGGTTTTGATTCGTCCTAGCCGCAATGTGTTTGAGCCTGAATTTTTAACATTGATGTTGCTGCAACCTCAAATGCAGCAAAAACTTTTAGCGCATTCACGCGGCGCAACTGTGCAACACGTCAACATGAAAGATATTCGCGCACTTAATGTTGGCGAAATCCCTTCGCTTTCAATTCAAAAAGATATTGTTGCTGTTATGAATAATTTAACAGAAGAAACCCAACACCTCGAAGCCCTCTATTCGCGCAAGATTGCCGCCCTCAATGAACTGAAAAAAGCATTGTTGCATCGGGCGTTTAGTGGGGAGTTGTGATGGTTACACTCGAAACATTGAACGAATGGTTAATCGCGCCATCTGAAAACGAAAATTTAGAATTCAAAGAAGCGAAAAACACATTTGAAGAAGAAAAAGTGATGCGCTACAGCGTGGCGTTAGC
>CAIVBX010000269.1 GCA_903904275.1 uncultured Pseudomonadota bacterium | reverse complement strand
TTTTCCTTTATCACAAGCCAAAACTGCACACAATTTGATTGAGCAAGGTCACACAATCGGAAAAATTGTCCTGTCCATTTAACGCGAGCAACCATGTTTTCTTACGTTTCTTCCAAATCAGAATTATCGTTTCGGCAAAATTTGCGCTGGCTTTTCGTCTTGCGAAATTTGATGCTTTTTAGTGAAGCCTTTTTAATTTTCATTTCAACTCACGGCTTATATCTTGAATTGCCACAACGTCCCTTATGGTGGATTGTGGCAAGTATTGGAGCGGTAAATCTTTACACTTGGTTTCGTTTAGAAGACCAAACGCCCGTAAGTGAAAGAGAAATTTTTACGCAACTGGTTATTGATGTTTTTGCCATTACTGCCCTGCTCTATCCAACAGGTGGCGCGTCAAATCCGATTATTTGGGTGTATTTGTTACCGCTGATGATTACCGCGATCATGTTGCCACCAATTTATGCGTGGTACATGGTGATTTTAACGACCACAATGTATTCCATGTTGATGGTTTATAACATTCCATTACCATCAATTGCCCCGCATTTAAGTCATAGTTCACCAATGACATTTTCAGATATGTCGCATTTGGAAATGCTTGAACAAGCACACGTCATGCGTGACCAAAATTATTTTAATTTACATATTTTTGGAATGTGGTTTGGCTTTGTTTTCAGCGCAGGATTAGTCGCATTTTTCGTCGTGGAACTGGCTAAAACATTGAAAAGTCGTGAGCGCAGTTTAGCGGAAGCGCGTGAAAATGCGTTACGAAATGAGCGCGTGGTGGCATTAGGAACGCTTGCTGCAAGTGCCGCACACGATATGGGAACACCACTTGGCACGATGGCGATTTTAACGCATGAATTGATAGGTGATTATGCGTATTGCAATCATCCTGATTTGTACGAAAAAATGACGATTATGGAAGAGCAAATTACACGTTGCAAAGAAGCATTGTCGGTGATGTCTGCTTCGGCAGGCGAAATGCGAGCAGAATCAGGAAACGCAATGTTGATTAGCGATTATTTAGACAGTGTGATTACACAATGGCGTACACACAATGTTCGCACAAAATTACAGTTTGTTATTGATTCTAATGTTAATTTAAATCGTAAAATTATCGCTGAACGGACGTTGACACATGCTTTTATCAACATTTTAAATAATGCCGCACAAGCGACGAATTCCAATTTAGGGATTGAATTTCATGCTACATGGGATGTTGAATTTGCGACAATTAAAATTTGTGATTTTGGCGTAGGTTTTCCCAGTGATTTGCTGAAATTTGCAGGGCATCAACCTGTTACTAGTGGCAAAAATGGTTTGGGCGTAGGACTATTTTTAAGTTATTCAACGTTACAACGTTTAGGCGGTAAATTGGAATTTACAAATCGTTCAACAGGTGGCGCACAAGTTATCATCACATTGCCACTCTTAGCAGAAGGAAATCAAAATGACGAATGAAGAAGAATTAGAAGATAACCCACGTTTGTTATTAGTAGATGATGACAAAACATTTTGCAGCGTATTAAAAAGCGCCTTAACTAAACGAAATTACAATGTGTTGGTTGCTTACGATGTCACAGAAGGCATTAAATTAGCGGAGCTAAATTTACCCGAATATGCAGTAATTGATTTACGCATTGGTTTTGAATCGGGATTAGAACTCGTTAAAAAACTGATTTCGCTTGATGACAATACAAGAATTGTCATGCTAACAGGCTTTGCGAGTATTGCCACCGCCGTTGAAGCGATTAAATTAGGTGCAACGCATTATTTAACAAAACCTGCAAATGCCGATGAAATTGTGGCGGCGTTATTGAAAAACGAAGGTGATACTTCCGCCGCCATTAGCGACATTCCATTATCGGTAAAACGGTTGGAATGGGAGCATTTACAAAAAGTCTTGATGCAACATGAAGGCAACATTTCTGCGGCAGCACGCGCATTAAATATGCACCGTCGAACCTTACAACGAAAATTAGAAAAACGCCCTGTTCAGTCTTAAAAATTAGTCAAATCCGAGTTTTTTATGACCCAAAATTTAAAATGTGATATTTCAGCAGGCATTGCCATTTTTTTAATTGCGATTCCATTGTCATTAGGCATCGCGTTAGCGTCAGGCGCACCGTTATTTGCAGGTTTAATTGCAAGTATTATCGGTGGTTTGATTGTCGCGCCATTAAGTGGTTCCGCTTTAGGAATTAGTGGCGCAGCAGCGGGTTTGGTCATTTTAATGCTGACAGAAATTGAAACGCTAGGTTTTACCTCTTTTTTATTAGCCGTTATTTTTGCGGGTTTTTTTCAAATTTTGATGGGCTTGGCAAAAATGGGGTCAATTGCTCATTATTTTCCCAGTTCTGTTGTCAAAGGAATGCTTTCGGGCATTGGTGTCATTATCTTTTTGAAACAAATTCCGCACGCAGTGGGTTACGATAGCGACTACGAAGGCGATTTGTCTTTCTTTCAAAATGACAACCATTCTACTTTTTCAGAATTAGTGGAAATGCTGCAATTTTCGTCGCCTACCGCCATTTTTATTACCGTCATTTCGTTAGCCATTTTGATTATTTGGGAACGTCCCGCATTAAAAAATAGTCATTTTTTTCAAGTTTTACACGGCACGTTAATTACAATTATTGTGGGTGTTTTAATTAACGGATTTTTGCAAACGCATTATCCTGAACTGGCATTAAAAGAATCGCATTTGGTAAATTTACCTATCGCTGAAAATGCCAGCGAATTATTTTCACAAATGCACAGTCCTGATTTTTCTCAAATCAATAATCCTGCGGTTTATATCAGTGCGTTAATGTTGGCATTTTTAGCCAGCTTAGAAACGTTGTTATCAATTGAAGCCGTTGACCGATTAGACCCATTTAGGCGCGTCACCAAACCAAACCGCGAGTTAATCGCACAAGGCATTGGCAACATTAGTTCGGGGTTATTAGGTGGTTTGCCGATGACGCAAGTCATTATTCGCAGTTCCATCAACATTCAATCGGGCGCAAAAACAAAAGCAGCAGGATTTATTTCAGGTTTATTTTTATTTGTTACGGTGGTGTTTATTCCTGAATGGCTAAATAAAATTCCATTAGCGAGTTTAGCCAGCATTTTGTTAGTCGTAAGTTATAAATTAACGCGCCCGCGTGTGTTTAAAAAAATGTATCGTGCGGGTTTTTACCATTTCATTCCTTTTTGCGCGACTATTTTAGGCTTAATTTTCACCAATTTATTCATTGGGATTTTGATTGGTTTGGCAACGGCTTTATCGTCAATTGTGGCTGAAAATTACAAAGGCGCATTTTATTTTCGAGAAACACGAAGTGGAAATAAAACCATTTTTCGTTTGACAGAACACGTTTCATTTTTAAACAAAGCCAATTTAAAACGTACTTTTGATAATTTACCTGCCAATTCTGAAATCATTATTGACGCGACACGTTCAAAATATCTGGATTACGATGTATTTGAGGTAATTCGAGATTTCAAAAAAGAAGCTCCCATACGAAATATTCAATTAACGTTAGAAAATGTGCGTGGTTTTGGTGTGTTACCCCCTGTTGAAAATGTGCGAGCGCACACTTATGAAACGCAACAATCACTCACTCCCGCGCAAGTGTTGCAAATTTTAAAAGAGGGAAATGCCGATTTTGTGAATAATTTGAAAAGTAATCGCAATTTGCTTGAACAAATTAACGACACCCAACAAGGACAATTCCCAATTGCCATTATTTTGAGTTGTATGGATTCGCGTACGTCTGTTGAATTGATTTTTGACCAAGGTTTAGGCGATGTTTTCAGTACGCGCGTGGCAGGAAATATCGTGAATGACGATATTTTGGGAAGCATGGAATATGCGTGTCAGGTCGCGGGTTCAAAATTGATTGTCGTTTTAGGGCATTCACATTGTGGCGCAATCAAAGGCGCGTGCGCTCATGTTGAATTAGACCATTTAACAGGTTTATTAGAAAAAATTGAGCCTGCGGTCAAAACAGTTTGCACGGAAAATCACGTTACTGAAATTGGACATAACGAGGTGTTAATTCAAAAAGTAGCTGATAAAAATGTAATGTTAGCTGTTGAACAAATTAAACAACGCAGTCGCGTTCTTAATGATTTATTACAAGCGGGAAAAATTGATATTGTCGGTGGAATGTATGACATTGAAACGGGACAAGTGGAATTTTATGAAGCCTAAAAAAAGCGCGGTATTTCACCGCGCTTTTTTAATGTCATTTCAAAAACTAAATTGATAATTTTTCGACGCGCTTATCGCCGTAAATCCAGTTAATGACCATTCTTGTTCCTGTAATCGCGGTGAACATCGAAGATAAAATCCCGATAATCAACGTGACAGCAAAGCCTTTCACTGATCCAGAACCAAAAGCAAATAAAACAACTGCAACCACTAAGTTCGTAAAATGCGAATCGAAAATTGTCCCGAAGGCTTTTTCATAACCAGCAAAAATAGCGGATTGTGGACTGTTTCCATTTCGCAATTCTTCTTTGATACGTTCGAAAATCAAAACGTTCGCATCAACTGACATCCCGACAGTCAAAATAATCCCTGCAATACCTGGTAACGTTAAAGTCGCTTGTAGCATCGATAAAATTGCAACTACGATTACCACGTTAAACGCTAACGCCATGTTGGCAATCATGCCAAAAAGTTTGTAATAAACCGCCATGAAAAATACGACCAATGCAAAACCGACGAAGAATGACAACATACCTTTGTCGATATTATCTTGTCCCAAACTCGGACCAACGGTACGTTCTTCAACAATATCAACTGGTGCAGCAAGTGCGCCAGCTCTGAGCAATAACGATAAATTACGCGCTTCTTGTGGGCTGTCTAAACCTGTGGTTTGAAAACGTTTGCTGAAAACGCCTTGAATCGTCGCGACACTGATGACTTTTTCAATTTTTTCTTTGTGACGGACTTTTTCACCATTCACAACTCGCGTTTCGTTTTTGTATTCAATGAACACAACCGCCATCGGTTTGCCAATGCTAACTTGGGTTAATTTCCCCATTTTCGCCGCGCCAATTCCATTAAGCGAAATACTGACTGATGGACGACCATCATCATCTGAACTCGAAGCAGAATCCACAATTTGGTCGCCAGTAATGATGATACGTTTATCAAGCAAAATTGGACTGCCATTTTTTTCATAATATAAACGGCTACCCACTGGTGCATGACCTGAAACCGCTTGTTGGACATCGTGTTCAGTATCAACCAGACGGTATTCAAGCGTTGCCGTTGTGCCTAAAATTTCTTTGGCGCGTGATGTATCTTGCACACCTGGTAATTGAACCATGATGCGATTTTCACCTTGTTGTTGAATCACAGGTTCAGCAACGCCCAATTCATTCACCCGATTTCGCAAAGTCGTCATATTTTGAGCAACGGCGTTTTTCTTAATTTCACGGACATCAGCTTCTGACATTTTGAGCCAAACTTGTTCAGCCGCTTCGGGTTCCGTAATCGTTAAACCGCGAAAATCTTTGTTTAATAACGCCATCAATTCCGTTTTTTCATCAACGGATTTCAACGTGATTTTGATAAAACCGTTGTCTTTATTGACAGCTTGATAATGAATTTTTGCGTCGCGTAACGCTAAACGTAAATCGTCGTTATAACGTTCTTCGGCTTGCTTAACGGCAGCATCCATATCAACTTCAAGCAAGAAATGCACACCGCCGCGCAAATCTAAACCTAAATACATGGCTTGTGCGCCAAGACTTTGTAACCAAGGTGGCGTTGTCGGTGCGAGATTTAATGCAACGGTATAATCGTTGCCCATTTTGTCGCGTAACAAATCGGCGACTTTCATCTGGTCGTCCGTATTAGTTAAACGCGCCAATACTTTGCCGTTATTGAATTCAAACGTTTTAATAGGTGCGCCTGTCGATTTAATCGACGCTTCAATATCATTCGCTTGCGCTTGCGAAAGTTTGTTCACAACATGTGAAATTTGTACCGAAGGATCGTCACCGTATAAATTGGGTAACGAATAAATAATAGAAACAAGAAACACCAGAATAATGCCGATGTTTTTCCAAAGGGAATAATGGTTTTGCATTGCGTAGATTCCGCGTGTTATTGAACGGCTTTTTTGTGCATCGCTTTGTAAGTGCCTTTTGGCATCATGGCTTCGATGTTATGACGTTGAACTTGAATAAATACGTTGTCGCTAATTTCAATTTTGACAAAATTATCATCCACATCGGCAACTTTGCCTAAAATACCACCCGAAGTGACAACTTCTGTACTTTTGGCGAGCGATTCAACCATTTGTTTTTTTTCTTTCGCGCGTTTTGCTTGTGGACGCAAAAATAAAACATAAAAGAAAACTAAAACAGCTAAAGGAAACAACATTCCTTCTAAACCAGGTTGTTGTGCGGCTGCGCCACCTTCTGCGAGTGCGTCAGAAATGAAAAAACTCATTATGTAATCCTCATTATTTTTATAGTGTTGAAAAAAGAAGTGAAACGGCGCGTATTATGCCATAGAAAAATTGTCGGACAGCGCAAACGTAAAACCTACTACTTTACTCAACAATTAAACCACCCTAAAATGGTTTAAAATCCTTTTTCTTTTTGAATTTTAAAACTATTTATGACTTATCCGATTGAAAAAATCCGTGCTGACTTTCCGATTCTGAATGAAAAAATTCGCAATAAACCGCTGGTTTATTTAGACAACGCCGCAAGTTGCCAAAAGCCGCAAGCGGTCATTGATAGCCTCGTCAATCTTTACAGTCACGATTATGCAAACGTGCATCGTGGCGTGCATACCTTGAGTGTGCGTTCGACGGATTTATTTGAAGCGGCGCGTGAAAAAGTAAAATCGTTTATCAACGCGCAAAGTGAAAAAGAAATTATTTTTGTGCGTGGCGCGACCGACGCGGTGAATTTAGTTGCACAAACTTACGGGAAAGCCAATATCCACGCGGGTGATGAAATTATTATCACCGCGATGGAACATCATTCCAACATCGTACCGTGGCAAATGCTGTGCGAAGAAAAAGGCGCGATTTTGAAAGTTGCGCCGATGAATTTGGAAGGCGAATTGTTGATGCCTGAATTCGAGGCGTTGCTAAATTCCAAAACAAAACTGGTTTCTGTTGTTCACATGTCAAACGCATTGGGAACAATTAACCCTGTCGAAAAAATTATCGAACTTGCACACGCGCAAAACATTCCTGTTTTACTCGATGGCGCACAAGCGATTCCGCACATGGCAGTTGATGTGCAAGCGTTGGATTGTGATTTTTATGTGTTTTCAGGTCACAAACTTTACGCGCCAACAGGTGTGGGCGTTTTGTACGGCAAACAAGCGTTACTCGAAGCGATGCCGCCGTATCAAGGTGGTGGCGATATGATTCGCACCGTGACCTTTGAGAAAAGCACTTACGCGGGTTTGCCGCATAAATTTGAAGCTGGCACGCCAAGTATTGCTGAAGTGATTGGTTTAGGTGCGGCGATTGATTATTTAAATTCGATTGGCATGGAAGCGATTGCAGCGCATGAAGCGGAGTTGCTGGCTTATGCGACCAAGCAAGCCTTGCAAATCGACAGTTTAAAAATTATCGGTGAGGCGAAAGAAAAAGGCGGGATATTGTCTTTTACGCTGCATAAAATTCACCCGCACGATATTGGCACAATGCTCGATAGTTTAGGGATTGCGATTCGTGCAGGTCATCATTGCGCCATGCCTGTGATGGATTTTTACAAAGTCCCTGCAACCGCGCGTGCTTCGTTTGCGATGTATAACACCAAATCTGAAATCGATGTGTTGATGTCGGGGATTAGGAATTTAATTGAGATGTTTGGGTAAGAAATATGAAAAAAACGTTTTTGATAACAGGTGGCAACAAAGGAATAGGGCTAGAAGTTACTAAGGCTTTTTTGACTCTTGGATATGAGATTATTGTGGTGGCGAGAGATTTTGCTCATTTCGAGAAAAATGATGCAATCAAACAAGTTACATTTGATTTGACACAACTGGATGAAATACCAGCACTTATTGATTCCCTTCCTCCGATTGATGTTTTAATCAACAATGCAGGGGTTATGTATTCGATTCCTTATCATGATTACAGTCACGATAAGATAGATTCTATGCTCAATCTCAACCTTAAAGCACCCATAAAATTGATTGAAGAAGTTGCTAAAACCATGCTATTGAGAGGTGGTCGTATCGTCAATAATGCTTCCATTGCTGGACAAATTGGGCATCCAGACATTTGGTATGGCATTACTAAAGCTGGGCTAATCAATGCGACTAAGAGCTTTTCAAAAATTTTTGAAGGTAAAATCATAATCAACGCCGTAGCCCCAAGCCCAGTAGATACAGATATGCTGGACATAATACCCAAAGAGAGGCAAAAGTCATTTTTAAAATCCGTTATCACCAAACGATTCGCTTATCCGCAAGAAGTCGCTAAAACGATTGTCTGGTTAGCAACCGAATCACCTGAATACATTAACGGAAGCGTGATTGATATAAATAATGGTTCGTTTCCAAGATGAAGTAAAAACAAAATCCAATAAAAACAATCAAGAGAATTTCAATGTTTGAAGACCTACGCGACCTCTATCAAGAAGTCATTTTTGACCACAACCGCAACCCGCGCAATTTTCATGTGATGGAAAATTACGACCGCATGGTTGAAGGTTTCAACCCGCTTTGCGGCGACCGTTTAACGTTATTTTTGAAACTCGACGGCGAAATCATCACCGACGCAAGTTTTCAAGGTTCAGGCTGTGCGATTTCAACGGCTTCGGTTTCGCTGATGACTGAAATCATCAAAGGCAAAACGCAAGCCGAAGCCGAAGAGCTATTTCACACCTTCCACAAAATCACCACGGGCAAAAGTGAAGAGTTGCAACTCGAAGCCGTTGGTAAACTCGCTGTTTTAGCAGGGGTACGCGAATATCCAGCTCGTGTAAAATGCGCGACCTTGGCGTGGCACACTTTGGATGCGGCATTGAAAAACGAACAACAAGCCATTTCGACTGAATAATGTCGTATCAAAATCAACTCGCCGTGCTGTTTGAAGGCAACGGCGAGATCTCAAAATTTCAAATTCTTGCACAACGTTTGAATGTTCCTCTGCGACAATTATCAGAGCAAAATCCCGAAACGTTTTTTTTAACGTGGCGTGACGGTGAATTGAAATTGCTTGATAAAGAATTGCTTAAAAAAGGCGGATTGAGCGTGGATATTTCTCCGAGAAATGGTGAGCAACGTTCATATCCTGCACCAAAAGAAGGTGCATTTGCACAAGCGATTGGACGTAAAACGAAAACGGTTGTTGATGCGACAACGGGCTGGGCGCAAGACAGTTTGTGTTTATTTCGGATGGGTTATGACGTGACGTGCATTGAACGTTCACCGATGATGGTGGAATTATTGACTGATGCGTTTATACGTTTGGAAAATGAATCTTGGGTGCAAAAATTACAACTCGCACCACCAAAATTATTGTATGGCAATGCGATTGAATTGCTGCAAAAGTTAGATATGCCGCACGATTGCATTTATTTAGACCCGATGTTTCCGCCTAAACGCAAAAAATCGGCGTTAAGTAAAAAATCAATGACGATTTTGCAAGAGGTGGTTGGTGAAGATTTAGATAGAACTGAATTATTTGAAGCCGCTCTTTTAGTTACAGCAAAACGTGTTGTCGTAAAAAGTCCTGATTATGCTGAACCTTTAGGCGGAAAACCGACTGAAACGTTTGGCAGTAAATTATTGCGTTATGACGTGTATATCAAAAATTAAAAAAGGACAAAATCATGATTTTAGCAGGCGATATTGGCGGTACAAAAACACTTTTAGCCATTTTTGACGGTGAATTATGTGTGATTAAAAAACGTTTTGAAAGCGCAAATTACGCCACGTTTGAACAATTACTCAGCGATTTTTTAGCGTTAATTCCAAATGCAAAAATTGATGCGGCTTGCATCGGTGTGGCAGGACCTATTGTCAATGGCGATTGTGAAACGACGAATTTACCTTGGAATTTAAAATACAAAGAAATTTGCCAACAATTAAATACGCAAAAAATAAAGTTACTCAATGATTTAGAAGCTGCTGCATGGGGCGTTTTATCGTTACCTGAAAGTAATTTTGTTGCCTTAAATCCAAATGCAAAAACACAAATTGGAAATTGTGCCGTTTTAGCGGCTGGAACAGGTTTAGGCGAAGCGATTATTTTTCATGACGGTGAAAAACATCATGTTATTGCAAATGAAGGTGGACATTGTGATTTTGCGCCAACGGACGCACAACAAGTGGCATTACTTGAATTTTTGAAAGTTCGTTTTTCTGAACACGTCAGTTATGAACGCTTGGTTTCGGGGGTAGGAATTGAAGCGATTTATGAATTTTTGTGTGCGTCAGATTATCCATTTTATGAAGAAATTGAAGCCGAAATCACAGCTGCCGATGATAAAGCCGCTATGATTGGTGCAGCTGCCGTTTCAAATCGCAGTACGTTATGTGTTGAAACGTTGCAATTATTCGCAAAAGTTTACGGTGCAGAAGCGGGAAATTTAGCGTTGAAATGTTTGCCTTATGGCGGTGTTTATTTGGCTGGCGGGATTGCGGCAAAATGTTTGCCTGCATTACAAACAGGCGCGTTTCTCGAAGGATTTTTAGCAAAAGGACGCTATCGCAATGCGTTAGAAAAAATCGCCATCAATGTTTGCACGCAACCAGAAGTCGGATTATTAGGTGCATTACATTTCGCCCAAATGCGCGGCTAGAAATATAGAAATTCGTTGTTCCAACCAATAAATGGGTTTAAATGGATTTTTTCCTGAAACAAATCCAACATGACCGCCCTGCTCTGTCATTTCTAATTGCACAAAAGGCGATAATTCACTCGCATTTGGAATCACCGATTTTGTCATAAATGGGTCGTCAACCGCTTGAATTAACAATGTTGGCACAGCAATTTTTTTTAAAAACTGGCGCGAACTCGAACGTGCATAATAATCGTGAGCATTTTTGAATCCGTATAATTTTGCGACCACTTTCGCGTCGTATTCCCAAAAAGAGTGAATTTGAGATAAAT
The DNA here is from genome assembly GCA_903904275.1 of uncultured Pseudomonadota bacterium. GTDB lineage: Bacteria > Pseudomonadota > Gammaproteobacteria > Methylococcales > Methylomonadaceae > UBA10906. Next base: position 1,844 of record CAIVBX010000269.1, on the reverse strand, counting down.
CACCCAATTTTTTAAGTTTATGTGCTTCGTGATGAACACCGATTTTTTCTAAATGTGCGTGTTTATTTTTGATGTAAATTTTCAATTCTTTTAATAAATTCGCTCGGTACAATTTAGAAAAACCTGAATCTAACTTTGTCGCACATTCACTCAAAACAAAGGGAATCGAAACCGCAACCGCCGCAAATAAATTCACGTTTTCACCTTGTTCACCTAGCCATTTGAGCAACATATTTCCACCTAATGAAAAACCAATGACGGCGAATTTTGTATTAGGTTCACGCTCACGCAACGTTTGATATAAAAAATGTAAATCTTCGGTTTCGCCAGAATGGTAACAACGTGCTGAATGATTTGGTTCTCCACTACAACCTCGAAAATTTAACGCAACAGTGCGAAAATTTTGTTTCAATAAAAGCTGTTGAAAGCCTTTAATGTAAGGTGATTGTGAACTGCCCGTTAAACCATGCAACAAAATAATCAATGGTTTCTCATCACCTTCGCTGCACCAATCAATATCCAAAAAATCATTATCAGGCGTAATCAATCGTTCACGACGCAACAATGGTGCGGAAATTTTGCGACACAATGCAGGATAAAGCGTTTGTAAATGCGGATTTTTTAACCACCATGCAGGTTTAAAGGTCGCCATTTACATCACTCTTCGCAACGCATACAAGCTCAAACTACTGACCAATAAACTCGGAAAAACTGCCATCAACAACGGATTGAAATCGTAAATTAAGCCAATATGTCCAAAAATTTTGTCCAAAATGTTGAAACTCATCCCAATCACAATGCCAATCATCATCCGACTTCCGACATTCACGCCGCGTTTCACACCAATCACAAACGGTGTTGAAACCAATAACATCACGAACGTCACGAACGGATTGACGATGCGCCCCCAAAAAGCTAATTCAAACGTCTGGGATTTTTGCTGATTAGTTTTCAAAAATTCAATATATTGCGCCAAATCTATCAACGACAAATTGTCAGGATTCACGACTGAAATTTTGACTAAATCAGGCGCAATCGTACTTTGCCAAGTTTGAATTGTTTTAACATTCGCCTGCATTTTTTCGGTTGAAATTTGTGATTCTGCTAAATTTTCTAAACGCCATTGTTCATTTTGTAAATAAATCGCTTTTTCGGCGTGCGTAACACGTTGTAATTGCGCGTTATTATCCAATTCATAAATGCTAATGTCGGCAAGATTGCCATTGGTTTCTAATTTTCGCACATTGATAAATTTATTCTCTTCACGCAACCATAAACCGTATTTTGCATTGGAAACAAGTTTTTGATTTTGCGCGGTAGCTCGAAGAAATTGCGCTTTCGATTCGGCAGTTGGTGCAATCAATTCGCCAACAAAAAGTGAAAATATCGCTAAAATTGCGCCCGCCACTAAAACCGATTGAATAATACCTAAAACGGATACGCCAGCCGCTCGCATCGCAATCAATTCACGGTTATTTCCCATCGCGCCAAGCACAAATAAACTGCCTAATAATGCGGCGGCGGGAACTAATTCATAACATACGCGCGGTGACGTTAAGGCAACGTAAGTAAAAACCGCTGTTAAATTGTATGCGCCTTTAATGTCTTTCAATTCGTCGGCAAGCGTGAATAAATTGAATAACGTCAACAACAAAATCAGCGCAATAAATGCCCCTTTCAAAATTTCTTTGACGATATATTTTGTTAAAACGTTCATTTATGAAGTGGTTGGAATAAAATGAAAAATGACTGATTCGATTTTAACATACTGGCGATTTGTCGTATCGATGCCCGTTATATCGCCAATTTTTTATTTTGTACCGCAAAAATCACCTTGCTTTGCG
>CAIVBX010000268.1 GCA_903904275.1 uncultured Pseudomonadota bacterium | reverse complement strand
AATTCAATCACCATTCGCATACCGTCTTTGTCGGATTCGTCGCGCAAGCCTGAAATGCCTTCGATTTTGCCTTCTTTGACGAGTTCAGCGATTTTTTCGAGCAAACGTGCTTTGTTCACTTGATACGGCAATTCGGTGACGATAATGGCTTGACGAGAACTGTCGCCGATATTTTCAATTTCGCAACGAGCGCGAAGGTAAATTTTGCCTCGACCTGTTTCGTAAGCGTGACGAATGCCCGCCGCGCCGTTGATAAATGCGGCTGTTGGAAAATCAGGGCCTTTGATGTGTTCCATTAAATCTGAAACGGTCGAATTCGGCTCATCGATTAACGCTAAACACGCGCTGATAACTTCGCTCAAATTGTGTGGCGGAATGTTGGTTGCCATCCCCACCGCAATACCTGATGAACCATTGATTAACAAGGTTGGAATGCGGGTTGGCAAAACAGACGGTTCAGATTCTGATTCGTCGTAGTTAGGTGTGAAATCGACAGTTTCTTTGTCTAAATCAGCGAGTAATTCATGTGAAATTTTCGCCATTCGAACTTCGGTATAACGCATTGCGGCTGGTGAATCGCCATCAACGCTACCGAAGTTTCCTTGACCGTCAATTAACATGTGGCGCATTGAAAATGGCTGAGCCATACGAACCATCGTGTCATAAACCGCTGTGTCACCGTGTGGGTGATATTTACCGATTACGTCACCGACCACACGCGCAGATTTTTTATAGGATTTATTAAAATCATTCCCCAATTCATTCATCGCAAAAAGCACGCGACGATGAACAGGTTTTAAACCATCACGCACATCGGGCAAAGCTCGTCCAATGATCACGCTCATGGCGTAATCTAAATAGGATTGCTTCATCTCGTCTTCGAGATTTACAGGAATAATTTCTTTGGCGAAGTTTGAAGAATTTGTCATGATTTTCTTTTTGAATTTTTTGTGTGGATTTAACGAATTTGTTGGTGTAATTATAGCAAATTCCACGTTTTTATTCGCCTATTCACGCCTTTTTGGCAAAAATGGAACACGGTTTTAATTAAAGATGTCAAAGAGCTATAATTTCACGCATTACAAATAACATCGACAACGAAATTTACAATTTATGGAGTGAAAAATATGATGATTTATATCAACGGTGATGGACGTGAAGTGGCAGAAAATATCACGGTTTCAGATGTCGTAACAGAATTAGAATTAACAAATAAAAAAATTGCCGTTGAATTAAATGAAGACATATTACCGTTCCAAGTATTTTCAACGCAGCGTTTAAAAGCTGGTGATAAATTAGAAATTGTTCATGCAATTGGCGGCGGTCAAGATGATTCATTTTTAATCGCAGGAAAATCATATCAATCACGCTTATTGGTTGGAACGGGAAAATATAAAGATTTGGATGAAACACGCTTGGCAATTGAGGCAAGCGGTGCTGAAATTGTTACCGTTGCGATTCGTCGTACTAATATCGGACAAAATGCAGGTGAACCAAATTTACTTGATGTTATTTCACCTAATAAATACACCATTTTGCCAAATACAGCGGGTTGTTATACAGCCGAAGAAGCCGTAAGAACCTGTCGTTTAGCGCGTGAATTATTGGGCGGACATAATTTGATTAAACTTGAAGTGTTAGCAGACCAAAAAACGCTTTTTCCAAATGTGGTTGAAACGTATATTGCGGCTGAAATTTTAGTGCGTGAAGGTTTTGAGGTGATGGTTTATACCAACGATGACCCGATTGCAGCAAAACGTTTAGAAGAAATGGGCTGCGTTGCTGTGATGCCTCTTGCTGCACCAATTGGTTCAGGTTTAGGGATTCGTAATCCGTATAACATTTTAACGATTATTGAAAATGCCAACGTACCAATTTTAGTTGATGCAGGCGTGGGGACGGCTTCTGATGCAGCCATTGCAATGGAATTAGGTTGTGCGGGTGTTTTGATGAATACCGCCATTGCAGAAGCAAAAAATCCAGTTTTGATGGCTTCGGCAATGCGAAAAGGCATTCAAGCAGGACGCGAAGCCTTTTTAGCGGGTCGAATGCCTCGCAAACGTTTTGCGAGCGCGTCATCACCTATTGATGGATTGTTT
>CAIVBX010000267.1 GCA_903904275.1 uncultured Pseudomonadota bacterium | reverse complement strand
GTGCAATAATGCCGCGACCACCGACGAATCCACACCGCCTGATAACCCTAAAATTACTTCATCATTGCCGACTTTTTCACGCACGGCTTTGATGCTGTCTTCGATGATATTGCTCGAATTCCAAAGCGCAGCACAACCGCAAATTTCTAACGCAAAACGTGACAAAATCCGTCCGCCTTGTTTGGTGTGCGTGACTTCAGGATGAAATTGCAGCGCGTAAAAATTCTTCTCTTCGTTTGCCATGCCTGCAATCGGCGCACCGTCTGAACTGGCAATCAATTTAAATCCATCTGGTAAATCCACCACGCGGTCACCGTGACTCATCCAAACATCAAGCAAACCGAAACCTTCTTCTGAAAGATGGTCTTCGATGCCTGATAATAATTTGGAATGCCCACGCGCTCGAATTTGCGCGTAACCGAATTCACGATGCGTTGAGGTTTCAACTTTGCCGCCAAGTTGCTGCGTCATGGTTTGCATTCCGTAGCAAATGCCTAAAACGGGAATGCCCAATTCAAAAACGCTTTGTGGCGCACGCGGCGTATTGCCTTCGGTCACACTTTCAGGACTACCCGATAAAATAATGCCATTTGGCGCGAAGGCTTGAATTTCAGCATCGGTGCATTCGCACGAATAAATTTCGCAATACACACCGATTTCACGAATTCGGCGTGCGATTAACTGCGTATATTGTGAGCCGAAATCGAGAATTAAAATTTTGTCTGAATGAATGTTTGTCATAGATTGGTAAGGTTGTAATTAAAAATAAAAATTTGTTTTTGTGCGATGACAATTTTAAAAAAATTGCAAGTCAATTTTCCTTTTGCACATTTTTTGAATCGTTTCGTAGACTTTTTGTTGTTGGAACGGTTTTAAAATATATCCTTTTGCACCTGCTTTTAATGCGTCAAGCACCATGCTTTCTTGTCCATGTGATGTAATCATTAGAATTTTTGCATCGGGAAATTCACTCATGATTGCTTGCGTTGCCTCAATGCCATCCATTTCAGGCATTGTAATGTCCATTGTCACCACATTTGGTTTGCATTGTGGATACGCGGCAACGGCTTCTTTTCCATTTGTTGCGGTTTGAATTACTTTATAACCAAGCGTTTGCATCATAACAGACAGTTTTTTGACAATAATCGGCGAATCATCAACTACCATCACAGTTAAAATATCTACATCCATCGTCACCTCACTCATTAAAATTGTTCTCAAGCATTTCAGGTTGCGCCACAAGACTGATGTTCATCTTACCTAATGCAGTATTTAAGTTCACAGTGTAAAACATGGCGTTTTTTATGTGACTTGCTTTTTTGGCATGATTACAATCTAAAATGGTCGGCGGTGTAATTGTTACGCCATTTTTGTCGATATGCAGCAAATCTATTGTGCAATGCCCAACGATTGTATTGATAACATCACTTGCCGCCGCGTCACGATAAATACCAATTTCATGCAGTTCAATTTCTAATTCCTCAGTCATCTTCTCATAGATGACATTTAACAAACTGCTTTCAAAGCCAAAGGCAATTAACAAATTGATTGTCCCGCCAACGTGAATAACCGCTGTAGTATCAAGCAAAATCATGTCTTCAAATTGACCATGTGTACAACGCTGTTCTGTCAGTTCAATGTTAAATTCACCTTCAAAATAAGCGTGTGTTCGCATCATTACTGACTGCATCACGGTTGCAATGAGTTTTTTCGCTAGCACAGTTGAAATCCTCGATGTGATTCATTTGATTGTAATGGTAAGGTAAATATAAATTGTGTGCCTTGTCCAGCAACTGTTTTAACAACTATGTCGCCACCTATATTGTGTGTTTCGTTTTGTACTGCTGCCAAACCAATTCCACGTCCCGCCAATTCTGTCACTTCATGTTGTGTACTGATGCTGTCCATAAAAATAAATTGGGTAATTTCATCATCTGAAAATGCGGCAACTTCATCGGGAGAATAATTGCCTGTTGCGATAATTTTCTCACGCAACGCATTAAGATTGATTCCTGCACCATCATCAGAAATCATCAATTTAATCGCATTCCCAACCATTGCAACGTAACAAGTAATTTTGCCACATTCGTCTTTTTCAGATTCCCAGCGAATTTCAGGACTTTCAATACCATGTGCGACTGTATTTCTAAACACATGAACTAGCGAACGCAAAAACGCTTGATAATGACGTGGGTTAATCCAAATATCAGAGCCACCTTTCACGATAATCGGAGCAACTTCTTTTTCCATGCGTTCTGCGGCTTGTTGAACTAAACCATTAAATCCCATTAAAACGTCCTTGAAAGAGACTTTGCATAAGGTACTAATTTCTTTTAATAAGGCTCGAATTTCAGCAACCGATGTGTCAATGGATTCACCTCGTAAAAGACGTACAGCCAATTTTTCCATTTGCAATGCTTGTCTACAAGATAAAACAACACTCACACCGTTTGCCAAAAAATCATCGCCCAATGTTTTGGAAATAATCGCTAAATCTTCTTCAAAAGGTTTAATTAAGTTTTTAGACAAAATTACATCTGCGATTTGTTTAGATGTCAGCGCATCTTCAAGCGCAAACAATTTGGATAATTCGCTTTCAATATCATGCAAAACTTCTGGTGTTGTCGGAAAACTAAATTGGCTCAACAAGCCTTTGTAAGTATGAATTTCTCGGTAAAGTGTTTTGACTAAAGTTGGCAATGCCGTTGTGTTGCTTAATGCTTTTGGTAATTGTGTTAAAAATTCGCGGAAATTTTCAACCGTATCAAAGAAATTACGGCTATCTGACACTGCCATCACAATCAATTCAAGATGCAACCGCTCTTTTTCAAGCATTGCCGCCATACATTTTTCTTGTGTGACATCCGTCAAAATCACCATGAATTTTTCATTTTCTAGCATTTTGTATTCAATTTTTAAAATCAATTCATTTTGTTGAATTTCTTCAGGCAATAAAGAAAGCATATTTTCCCGTACAAACTCATCTTTTTCCGTCAGAACAGATGAAATAACTGAGCAAAATAAATCTGCTTTCATCTTATCATCAGGAAAAAAGACATCGGCAGCATTTTTACCAACAGGCATTTGCCCTAACATAGTTTCACAAGTAAGACTGTATTCGTGGTCAATAATTAAATCTGTGCCAAACGATAAAAAACCTTGCCCCGAATTATCCAACAAACGCCGAAAATCTTTATTTGCCCGTTCGAGGTCGGCGGTCATGGTGCGAATAAAATTCATCAATCGGAAAACGAAAGGCAACGTAATTAAAATGACAACCAGCGACGCGGCAACAATCGTGAAGATATATTGAAGTTGATGCTCTCGAATGCTTTTAGCTGAAACATCGATACCGACAACCGCATCGAGTTTGCCAGAAGAATTAAAAATAGGAGCATAAGCCGATAACCACACGCCCCAATCATCGGTATAAATTTCAGATTCAACATAGAAGCCATTGTTTTCAGGTTTTGCATTATTGAAAACGCTAGCAAATGTTTCTGTAACTTCCTCCGTAGGATAAATATCACCTGTTGCATTTACGTCTTTTTTTGAACCATCGACGACAAAAACAAACTCCCCATTATCGAGTTTTCGCATCGTGTAGGCATTAGCGATTTCTGTCCCGCCTTCACGCATACGCCATAATTTATTCGCCATTTTAATAAATGGTTGCTTTGTATCATCCTCAATCGTTTTAATTTTACTGTGCAAATCGCCGTCAATTTCTTCAGCCATTAAGGTCGCAACATCGTGGATTCTTAGCCGTAATTCTTCGCGCAAAAATTCTTCAACTTGAATTGACGTAACGACAGTTAAAATTAGAATTCCCAACATCGTCAAACCACAAAGCGAGTAAGTTATCGATGTGATGCTGTATTTTTTATGTTTAGGGATTTTTTTTCTTTTAATGACGGATTTTGTCATGACGAAAGCCTTGAAAGATACGAGCTAGAATTCATACGAAGCAGATAACATCCCTTGCAACCAAACTTTATTGGCATCGCCGCCTAAGTATTGTTTGCCCGCTTCATTAGGCACAAAGGCTTCAATGCCTGCTGAAAAATTCAATGCCTCGTTAAATTCCCAATCTGCAAGTAAATTCACTTCATTACCATAATCTGCCGACGTGAGACTGAATGCTGAAGGATTTACAAACGTGAAATTGTAGTAAATCAAGCTGAGAGTCACACTTTCTTCAGGTGTGACAACTAATTTGCCTTGATGTGTTCTCAAATTTGAATTGTAAAGTATCCATTCGCCGTTGATTTCGCCTTGAAACCACGTTCCCCACGTTGAAAAACCTGGTGACATGCTGTCAAAATTTTCATCTTGAATCGCGTAACGGTAACTAATAGCAGGTTGCCAAAATAAATCTTCGCGTTTGTACTCAATTTGTCCAAAACCGCCTGACGCATACGTTTTGTTTTTGATTGATTCGGATGTCGTTGTTTTCGTTGTATTGATTTGATAAGCGTATTCGGTATTGATGGTGAAATTTTCTAACGGCGAAAAATCGAATCGTGCATTGAATGTATCGTTGTCTAATTTTTGCTCACCGAGCAAATCAATTGAACCTGCATTGTGCAAAAAATGATTATTTCGGGTGTTAATATAACTCAGCCCTAACGTTGCACTTTCAGAATACGCATATTCGATATTTCCACCTTGATAACTTCTTTTTTCAGCTGGATTTAACGGGCGCGTTTCTAAATAAAAACCTTCAAATTTCAAATCATCAATGTTTAAACGCCCTATTAACGTGTTGTTAAACGCCGTGCGTGGATTTACCCAACCCGCGCCACGACTTCCGCCGTTATCTGCGCCGTAATGAATTAAAAAACCAGAACCTAATTTGAAATTTTGTTTTCCACCCGACAAATCAACGGTGATTTTTTCGTCTTCATCGAGCAATTTCCCCGATTTCCAACCGATAAAAAGGTCTTCGGTTTTGTTTTTAAAATGGTAATTGTCGTAACTGCCCAACGCGGTGTAATCGTTTTCTTGTAAATAGAGTTCGCCTTTTTGCGAATAGCCCGATGGGTCATGACCTAGCGAACTACTATAAATATAACTAAAACCACCATAAAGTTGGCTATCGCTCAATAAATTTAGCGAACCGTCAAAATGCGGTTTAACACTCAATTCCCAAAAAGAATCACTTAACTTTGATTTTGCAGAGCCACCCGCTTGATTATTAACTTCGCCAAACAACGCCGTTTGAATTTCCAAACCAGCAGATAACTTGCCGTAATCACCTTCGTAAAGTGAATACTCCGCACAAGCAACGCTTGTAAAAGTTGTTGCAAAAAGTGTGATAAAAGCCCGACGTATCATTTCGTTTCCTGTTGAATTTATTGATTTATCAGAAAGCCATGACTCGAACAATCAATTCTGCGGGTGAATATGAATATGTAAATTGAGTTTGCTGTGTGATTTGGAATAAACAAAATAAAAAACTAATCCCATTGCTAACCAAATCAGGAAACGCCACCACGTTTGTGCAGGTAAAAAAGCCATTAACGCGCTACAAGAAATCATTCCTAATGCAGGAAATAATGGGCTATAAGGCGAACGAAAAGGACGAATTAAATCAGGTTGCGTAGAACGCAAAACAATTACACCAAGACAAACCAACACAAATGCAGCGAGTGTTCCGATATTAACCAATTCTGCTAAATCACCGAGTGGAATCAATCCTGCAATAATCGCCATAATCACTCCACACATCACAATTACACGAACAGGTGTTTGTGTTTTTTTGTGAACAGCATTGAAAAATTCAGGTAATAAACCATCTCGTGCCATCGCAAAAATAACGCGAGTTAATCCGTAATATAAAACGAGCATTACCGTTGTTAAACCTGCAATAACACCTGTCGCAACTAAAGCCGAAGCCCAGTTATAACCCAATAATTGCAATGAATAAGCGACAGGTGACGATACATTCAAATCACTGTAATGCACAATGCCCGTTAATAAACCTGAAACTAAAATATAAACGGTTGTGCAAAATAACAATGCTGCAATGATGCCAAACGGTAAATCTTTTTGTGGATTTTGCGCTTCTTCAGCGGCGGTTGAAACCGCATCAAAACCAACGTAAGCAAAAAAGACAATCGATGCACCAGCGAAAACACCAACGGTTTTGCCATTTTCTAATGTTTCAAACCAACCGAAAGGCATAAATGGATGCCAATTTTCAGGATTGACATTAAACAGAGCTAAACCAATAAATATGGCAATAGTGGCTAATTTTACGGCAACCATAATGTTGTTAATTTTCGCGCTGTGTTTTACGCCGATAATTAACAATCCCATCAAAATTAAAATAATCATTGTCGCGGGTAAATTGATAATGCCGCCCAGTTTTGGTGCTTTTGTTAATGCTTCGGGCAAACCTAAACCGATTGCGCTTAATGCGTTATTAAAATAACCCGCCCACCCGTTTGCGACAGCAGCAACTGAAATGGCATATTCCAGCAATAAATCCCAGCCAATAATCCACGCAATCAATTCACCAAATGCCGCGTAACTGTAACCATAAGCACTGCCGCAACCACCGACTGCGGCGGCTAATTCTGCATAAGATAACGCCGCAAACGCACACGCCAAACCCGCAATCACAAATGATAAAACGACTGCTGCACCAGCTTGAGTTGCAGCGGCAATCCCTGTCAAAACAAAAATTCCCGTCCCGATAATTGCGCCAATCCCCAAAAACGTTAAATCCCATTTCGATAAACAACGATTTAATGTGTTTTCAGTGTCTTGTGTAATGGCTTTTGTGCGGAAAAGTTGTTGCATCATAAATTTTCTCAAAAATTAAAATTGCCAGTTAAATTTCGCATAAACACCTCGCGAAACATAAGTAGATTGTGGCATTAAAAAATCACCTTGATATTCGATATGTTGAGTTTGAATTAAATTTTGTCCAATTAACGATAATTCCAAACTTTTCATAGGTCGCCACGCAACACGCACATCGGTATTAAAATAATCGTTAATAGGACGGTTGTTCGCGATAATCAAATCGGTGTAACGCCACCAAACATCAAAATCAATGTCTTTTGTGACGTTAAAATTGGTTCGCAATGAAATTTGATGTTGTGGCGTAGATGTTTCATATCTGTTTGCATCATAAAAAATGGGTGTGCGTCCAGCATAAGGTTGTGAATTCAGTTTGAAAAAACTGTAACTTAAATAATTGCGCCACCAATCGGTTGCTTGCCAATTTAAGCTCAATTCTGCGCCATAACTTTGTGCATAAAGCATATTGTCTGCAAGCCAAGGCACAATCACAGCAGGAATACCTAAATTATTATTGTTGATAGTCGGAATTCCCGCCGCTTGAGTGCTAATCAAATCATTGTAATTTGCATAAAATACGGTGGCATCGGCGGTTAAATTATTGGTAAATGCACCGCGCCACCCCAGCTGATAAGTTGTTGAATTTTCGGCATCAAGCCCTTTATCACCTGTACCTTTTAACATAATGGGAAGATTTCCCCGCATTGAATAAAAAATCAAGGCGTTCATATCACTGCCTTGAGCGCGCGGTGGCGTTCTAATTGCGTGTGAAACACTTGTCCATAATGTATGTTTATCATTGATATGCCAACTCAATGAACCACTGGGTTCAACTTCAAATCGTGTCATGCTGTAGTATTCAAAACGTGAACCAAGCGTAAAAAGCCACTGTTTTTCATCATCTAATGCAATTTCATCTTGAATGAATGCGTTGTAAAGGTCTTGTGAACTTGTTTTTGGATTGATATTTACTAATAACGACCCCGTTACGTCATCATTCATGCTTCTGTAACCACCACCCCACATTATGTTATTACGGTCGCCTAACGAAAAATAATGCGTGAAATTAACATCGAATATATTTGTTTTGGCAAGTATTTGAAAATCTTCACGGTTGCTGTATGTATAAGCCGCGTGAATTGCCCAGTAGTTTTTATCGGTTAAATGGTGTTCCCAACTGGTTAAAAAATGTCCACCTTGATGATTATAGGGAACGCTATTTATAAATTCAGAGTAGGGTGGTTTTAATGCAGTTAATCGTCCACTTTCTTCATCATCATTTTCATTCCAGCTTGCATCCGCTATCAATTTGTCGCCTTTTTTGTCATCCCAATCAAAACGCGCACCACCCATCCAACCAGCTCCAGCTTGACCTTGAAAATGATTATCGCCTTTCGCACTAGCAACGTTGAAATAATTGCCATAGCCTCGAACACTGGCATCATTTGTTATTTTTTTTGTGTAATCAAAACGACTAAAACCTTGTTGTTCTGTTCCCACTCCCGCCGTTAGTTGACCGCCTTTTGTATTTAATGCTGAACGTGTAATGATGTTAATAACACCATTCATGGCATTTACGCCCCAAACTGTTCCACCTGCACCGCGAATAATTTCAATTCGTTCAATCGATTCCATTGGCATTGCTTGTAAATCTCGCCAATAAGTTCCCGACGTTAAACCACTATAAATACTACGACCATCAATCAAAACGAGAATTCGATTTGCCGCTTGGTCATTTAAACCTCGAATACTCACATTCCAATCGTGTGGATTAACTTGTGTCACTTGCACACCAGGTGCCATGCGTAATGCTTCAGGAATGTTTGCCGAGCCTGAACGTCGAATATCATCTGCGCTAATCACAAAAACAGGTGCAGCAGTGGTTGATAATGATTTTTCGCTTTTCGTGGCAATTGAAACCTTCATTTCCATTAAATCTTCTAAATTCATGTTTAATAATTCGTCCATTTCTGAATCAGCAGAAGTTGCCGCACTGATTAAACAGGATAAAGTGATAATAATTTGAAAAGATGAAGTGATTTTTTTCATGTTAAATCAACAAACAAACAATAAACACACCGTCAAAATTGTTTCCCAAACATCGCCCGATTCCTGCCCTTTTGCTTGTCTATCTGCTTTGGCACTAAGTGTTAAAATTTCAAATAATTTTGTGTGTGATAAACGTTTAATCGCTTTTTCAACTAAGCCGATGCGTTTATCCCAAATTTGATTATTACGAAAAACAATGTCTTTGTTTTTGCCTTCAGAAAGTTCAATTTTGACTTTGCATAATGTGCGTGCTTCACGCATTAACGCCCAAAGTACAACAGGTGGTGCGATGCCTTCTGCTTGCAAACCTTCTAAAACTTTGAAAATTCGATTTTCATTTGCACTTAAAACAGCATCAATCAATTTAAAAACATCGTAGCGTGAACTGTCTGCAACCACATCGAAAATTTGGTCTTTCGTCAAAATACTTGCGCCATAAAGCACATACAATTTTTCGACTTCTTGTGACGCAGCTAGTAAATTTCCTTCAATCCGTTCAGCTAATAACGCAAGCCCAGCGCGGTCTGTATTCAAACCACGTTGTTGCAAACGATTTTGTAACCATTGCAATAATTCATCACCTTCAAGCGTTTTCACCTGAATCGTCACGCCAACTTTATCAACCGCTTCAAACCATTTTGTTTTCATCGCAGCGGCATTTAATTTGCCACAGGTAATCAATAAAACCGTATCAGCAGGTAATTTTTCACAATAAGAAATTAACGTTTTCGCACCTTCATTGCCAAAATTGGCAGATGGAACGCGCAAATCAATCACTTTTTTATCACCAAAAATTGACATCGATTGTGAAGAAATCGTAATTTCTGACCATTCAAAACCTGTGTCCGTTGAAAAAATTTCACGTTTAAAAAAACCAGCACGTTTTGCCGCTTGTCGAATTAAATCTGATAATTCAACAATTTGTAACGGTTCATCGCCGCTAATTAAATAAACTGCACCAAGACTTTTTTGTAATGATGCGGTTAATTGTTCAGGTTTGAGGCGCATTATTTTTCGCTTTTTTCTAACGCAAATCGTGCTTGATTTAACAATGTTCGCACAATTTGTTTTGCCATTTCTGAACGCAATGTTGTTTCT
>CAIVBX010000266.1 GCA_903904275.1 uncultured Pseudomonadota bacterium | reverse complement strand
GATTCAATCGATGGTGGCACTGGAAACGACAGCTTAACGGGTGGTTTTGATTTTGACGCATTAACAGGTGGTACGGGTGCAGATAAATTTATTTTCACTGATATTAAAGATGCCCCGATTTCAACATTAGGAATCGACGTTATTACTGATTTTAATCATAACGAAAAAGATAAAATTGTGCTTTCAACGATTGATGCAAATACAACCAAAGCAGGAAATCAGGCATTTTCAAGTCCCGTTAATGGTGCAAAATTTTCAGGCACATTCACGAAAGCGGGACAATTATTTTTTGATACCACTAGCCATATTTTGTATGGCAATGTAAATCAAGACGGCGCAGCCGATTTTGCGATTCAACTCAATGGCGTAAGCAGTTTAGTGGCGAGTGATTTGATGTTGTAATCTGAAATTTTTTGTAAAAACCGCCCTTTGAAGAAACGCGAAGGGCGGCAGTTAAAAGCCGCATAAATCCTCGTTATTTTTTTGTGCTAAACTCGAAACATTCTAAACCTACCACGATGATTTGTCCTTGTTACCTCTCAGTTTATATATTCATATTCCTTGGTGTTTGAAAAAATGCCCGTATTGCGATTTCAATTCCCACGCCATGAAAGATTCGCTTCCTGAAACCCATTATGTTGATTGTTTACTTGCGGATTTAGCGCGAGATATTTCACGTTATCAAATCACACGCCCGTTACACAGTATTTTTATTGGTGGCGGAACGCCGAGTTTATTTTCACCTGAAGCAATGAATACATTATTGCGTGGCGTTGAAAAACAACTCGATTTTTCGACTGATATTGAAATCACAATGGAAGCGAATCCCAGCACGTTTGAATTTGAAAAATTTGCTGAATTTAGAGCGATTGGCATCAATCGTTTATCAATTGGCGTGCAGAGTTTTGATAATTCACTTTTGACTGAATTAGGGCGCGTTCACAATGGCAAAGAAGCTATTTTAGCGGCTGAAATGGCGCATAAAGTCGGTTTTGAAAATTTCAATTTAGATTTAATGTTTGGCTTGCCAAAATCGACGCTCGCACAAACTGAAAATGATATTCGTACCGCGATTGCGCTTGAACCCACGCATTTATCGTTTTATCAATTGACGCTTGAACCAAATACTTATTTTTATCGTTATCCGCCTGTTTTGCCTTCTGACGAAAAAATTTTTGAAATTCAAAAACATTGCCAGAAAATTTTAGCCAAACGTGATTTTTCACAATATGAAGTGTCCGCTTATAGTTTGAAAGGCAAACAATGTCGGCATAATTTAAATTATTGGCAATTTGGCGATTATTTGGGCATCGGCGCAGGCGCACACGGAAAATTGAGTTGTGATTTACCGAATCATATTATCCGAACCCAGAAAAATAAACATCCTGAACGTTATCAACAAGAAAATGAATTTATCGAAAACGTGATTGAAATCGCTGATTTACCGCTTGAATTTGTGATGAATCAATTGCGTTTGAAAGACGGTTTTTCACTTTCGCATTATAAAAATGCAACAGGTTTGAACGCAAAAACACTTGAACCTGCTTTGAGCGATTGTGTGAAAAAGGGATTGTTGATTGAACAAAATTTTGTTTATCGTTGTAGTGAACAAGGTTGGGATTTTTTGGACAGCATTTTACAAAAATTTTTGCCGTAACTTTTTATGGTTATCTGCGATAATAACGCCTAATAACACGCAATCTGTGTGCTAGATGCTTCTTTCTTTCACTATAAAAACACAAAAATTATGAACGAAAAAAAATATAAACCTTGTGACTTAGTTATTTATGGCGCACTGGGTGATTTATCACGTCGCAAATTGATGATGTCACTTTATCAATTGGATAAAGCGAATTTTCTTGAACCTCAAACACGCATTTTAGCCGTTGATAGAATTGAAAAAACACGCGATGGTTTAATCGAAGTCGTCAAAAAAAGTTTAGAAGAATTTTTGCCTTGCACCATTATTGAAGAAGTTTGGGAACGTTTTTCAGCGCGATTTGATTATTTGCAACTTGATATTAGCGATGCAAATGAATTCAAAAAATTGGCGGAAAAAATTGACCAAAAAACACGCACAACCGTGAATTATTTGGCAATTCCGCCGTTTTTGTTCAAAAGTATTTGTACAGGTTTGCAAAAAGCGAAATTGGTTTCAAAAGATTCGCGCATCGTGATTGAAAAACCGATTGGTTACAGTTTGGAATCATCGAAAGAAATTAACGATACGATGCAAGCCGTTTTCCATGAAGACCAAGTTTATCGTATCGATCATTATTTAGGGAAAGAAACGGTGTTGAATTTGCTCGCATTACGCTTTGCGAATTCGATTTTTACGACAAATTGGAGTCACAGCACGATTGACCACGTTCAAATTACCGTTGCGGAAGATGTCGGAATTGAAGGACGTTGGGATTATTTCGATAATTCTGGGCAATTACGCGACATGTTGCAAAATCATTTGTTACAAATTTTGACTTTTGTTGCGATGGAACCGCCTGTTAATTTGGAAGCAAAAAGTATTCATGCTGAAAAAATTAAAGTATTGCAAGCATTGCGTCCGATTGCCGATTACAACGTGGGTAAACGTACCGTTCGTGGACAATACACAAAAGGCTATTTGAAAGGCAAAGAAGTTCCAGGTTATTTGGAAGAAGTTGGAGCGAATACCGAAAGTGAAGCCGAAACTTTCGTTGCAATGCGCGTGGATATTGATAACTGGCGTTGGGCTGGTGTGCCGTTTTACATGAGAACAGGCAAACGATTAACGTCAAAACGCACTGAAATTGTCGTTTATTTCAAACAACAACCGCACAACATTTTCAAAGACAGCTTTTACGATTTACCGCCGAATAAATTGATTATTCATTTGCAACCTAAAGAAGGCGTGGAAATTGAAGTTTTAAATAAAATTCCTGGTATCGACGGTTCGATTCGTTTGCAAAAAAACAAACTCGATTTAAGCTTTTTAAACCAAATGAAAAAGCATGTTTCGGGCGGTTATGAACGTTTGTTGCTTGAAGCAATGCGCGGAAATAACACGTTATTTATCAGTCGTGACGAAACGGAAGCGGCGTGGACTTGGGTGGATTCAATTCAACGCGCTTGGGGAAATTTAAGCGATTCGCCAAAACCTTACGCAGCGGGAACGTGGGGACCAAATGCCGCAGATGCGTTGCTTGCGCGTGATGGACGTACTTGGGAAGATTGATTTTTGATTTAGAAAAGTCGAGTTTAGACAAACTCGACTTTTTAACCACGAGGAAAAAAAATGAATCAATTAAAAAAAACTATTTCCGACGATAGACGGCATTTTTTTCGGATTTCAGATTCAGTAAATTTGTCTTATCGTTTTGTTGATGAACAGCAAACAAAACAAAATCTTCAAGCAACATCCAGTTTGCTTGATAATTGTTCACTATCATCAGCCTTAGAATTGATTAACGAAGAATCGACTGCTTTGCACAATAAATTGGAGAAAGTGCATTCTGATTTTGCGGATTATTTAAAATTACTCGACATTAAAATCGATTTAATTGCTCAAGCGGTTTTGGCATTGAGTCCGAGCGAAGAAATCAGTACAAATGAAACACGAAATGCCAATATCAGCGTGTCGGGATTAGGTTTTGAATCAAATGAAATGCTAAATATCGGGCAATTTTTAGAAATTAAAATGTTGTTAGTTCACAGCACGGTTGTGATTGTGACGTATGCGAAAATTATTCATTGTGAAAAAAATCCCAACTCTTATAGTTCATATCCGTATTTTGTTGGTGTTGATTTCCTAAATATGAAAGAAAATGACCGCGATTTACTCAGCAAACACGTTGCAAAAAAACAATTGCAGCAAATTCGTCAGCAAAAAGAACGTCAACATCATGGTGCATAACGATTCGCTTCTGGATATACAAGAAATTAACGTGGAATTGTCGAAACTGGCAAATACGTTAATTTCTGATTTTGTTATTTTTCCATTTATTGATTCTACAAATACTTATTTGATGACAGTTGCTCAAACAAACGCAAAATCAGGCAGTGTTTGTTTCGCAGAAACACAAACGGCAGGTAAAGGTCGGCGCGGGCGGCAATGGATTTCACCGCAAGGGCAAAACATTTATGGTTCTTTTTTATGGCGATTTGATAATGCACAAGCCTTGAATGGATTGAGTTTAGCAATCGGTGTCGGTGTGATTCGCGCGTTAAATAAATTGGGCATTTTTAACGTCAATTTAAAATGGCCAAACGATATTTATAGCGACGGTAAAAAATTAGGGGGCATTTTAATAGAAGTGACAACACATTCTGATAATCGTGTAAGTGCTGTTATTGGTTTAGGTTTAAACGTGAACTTGCCGAAAAAAATGAAAGAAATTACACAGGCTTACACTGATTTAAATACGATTACGGACATCAAATTAAATCGAAATCAATTTGTTGCACAATTATTAAATTCGTTATTGCCGATTGCAGCAACGTTTGAAAAACAAGGTTTTTCGGCTTATTTAAGCGAATGGCGTGAACAGGATTGTTTATTAGGAAAGTGTGTCAATTTATTTGTGGGTTCACAAAAAATTAACGGCATTGTGCAAGGTATTGACGAAAATGGTTTCTTAAAATTGCAACACGAAGATGGCACAATTCAGATTTTTGCATCTGGCGAAGTGAGTTTTAGTGCGTGAATTTGCTTTTTGATTTAGGAAATAGTCGCTTGAAATGGGCAATTTTTGAACATAATCAATTCCAAATTGGAAAATCGTTGTCGCACGTTGAAATAACAGATTCTATTCTTGTTGAATTGTTACACGAATTGAAACCTAAAAAAATTGGGATTTCTAACGTTGGGAAAAACACATTTTTAAATGTGATTACAACGGTGTTGTGTGAATTATGGCGCGATATTCCTATTTATTTTGCGACATCACAATTTGAAGCATTTGGTGTGAAAAACGCTTATTTTCAACCTGAAAAATTAGGTGTCGATCGCTTTTTAGCTTTGATTGCTGCACGTCAAAAAACAGATTTATCCCTTTGTGTTGTTGATTGTGGAACTGCAATCACCGTTGATATTTTAAATGAAAATGGTGAACATCAAGGAGGTTTAATTTGTGCAGGATTGACGCTAATGAAAAACGCATTAGCATCAAATACAGCAGATTTACCTTTCGTAAATTCGACACAACAAATAGGTTTAGCGACAGAAACAGAATCTGCAATTTATAATGGCGCATTATTTTCTGCGTGTGGATTGATTGAAAAAGTGATGCAAAAACAACCGCAAAATACGAAACTATTTTTAACTGGTGGCGATGCAAAAATAATTTCTACGCAATTAAATTGCACTTTTACGTTTGAAAAAAATTTGGTTTTAGAAGGTTTGAATCTTTTTTTGAATTCAAAATGACTGTTAAATTGATTCCCGTTATTGATTTAAAAAAGGGGGTTGTAGTTCATGCTAAACGTGGCGAACGTGAAAATTATCAGCCTATAAAAAGTGTTTTAACTACAAAAACGGATATTTATTCCGTGTTGCGAGGTTTTTTGAAATTAAACCATTTCGACACATTTTATATTGCAGATTTAGACGCGATTACAGGGCAGGGCTGTCACACGGATTTAATTGAAAATGTGTTAAAAGATTTTCCAGAAATCACATTCTGGATTGATGCAGGTTATCAAAGAGCACGAAATTTTCTGCCGAATTATTTACCTGTTTTAGGAAGTGAATGTTTTACAGATGACAATTTTTGCGAATTTACTGATTTTAAAAAGCGATTTATTTTGTCGTTAGATTTCGGTGTTAATGGCGAAAAATTGGGTTCGCAAAAGATTTTTGAGAAAACTGCATTTTGGGCTGAAAATGTGATTGTGATGACATTAAATCGCGTGGGAAGTTCACAAGGTGTGGCGATTGAATTGTTAGAAAAATTTAAACGTGATTTTCCAGAAACGAATTTTATTGCAGCAGGTGGTGTACGACATTTTCAGGATGTTGAACAACTAAAAAAAATTGGGATTAAACACGTTTTAGTGGCAAGTGCGTTGCATTCGGGCGCAATTTCAAATAATGGTAATTGAGGAGATTCAAGGTGATTTTATGCAGCAATTTATAAAACAACTGGCGAAAGACAATGATTTTAAAAGTACGAGCTTATTAAGTATTTTGCGAGCGATTCAAACGCGCTATTTTCATATTCCAAAAGAGGCAATTGAACAACTTGCGGAATTACTCAACATTCCACGCACGCAAATTCAAAATGTGATTGCGTTTTATAGCTTTTTTCATTTTGAACCGCGCGGCAAATACGACATTTTAATCAGCAGTTCGATTACTGATTTAATGGTTGGACAAGAAGAATTGATTAACTATTTTTCTGAAAAATTGGACGTAAAAATCGGTGAAGTTCGCGCTGACAGTGTGGTAAGTTTAAACAACACCTCTTGCACGGGAATGTGTGACCAATCGCTTGCAGGTCTTGTGAATGGTTACGCGATTACGAAATTGACCAAAGCTCGCATCGATGAAATTGTCGAAAACGTGAATAAGCAATTACCGTTAGAAAAATGGTCGCGTGATTTATTCGATGTTCAAGACAACATTATCAAACCCGATTTATTGCTAAACCAAAAACCAACGCAAGGCGAAGCGATTAACGCCACATTTGCACGCGGTTTGATGGAAACGTTAAACGAAGTTGAAAAATCAGGTTTGCGTGGACGTGGTGGCGCGGGTTATACGACGGCTTGGAAATGGAAATTTTGTCATGAAGAAAATGCTGACCAACGTTACATCGTCTGTAATGCTGACGAAGGCGAACCTGGTACATTCAAAGACCGTGTTTTATTAAATTCTTACGCGGATTCTGTTTTTGAAGGTATGACTGTAGCGGCGGCAATTATCGGCGCAACGCAAGGTTTCATTTATTTGCGTGGCGAATATCTGCATCTTTACGAAAAACTCGAAGCGATTTTAGCCGCACGACGTAACGCAAATTTGCTTGGCAAAAACATCTTGCAACACGGCTTCGATTTCGACATTGAAATTTGCCTCGGTGCAGGCGCGTATATTTGCGGTGAAGAATCGGCGTTAATCGAATCGCTCGAAGGCAAAGCAGGCATTCCGCGCAATCGTCCGCCCTATCCCGTTGTAAGCGGTTATTTGAACAAACCGACTTCGGTTAATAACGTCGAAACGTTTTTAGCGGCGGCAAATATCGCTATTCACGGAGGCGAATGGTTCGCAAATCTCGGCACAGCAAAATCGAAAGGTACAAAAGTTTTAAGTATCAGCGGCGATTGTGCAAAAGTGGGCATTTACGAATATGCTTTCGGCACAACCATTCAAACTATTTTGAACGATTGTGGTGCGAGTGATGTTTTAGGCGTTCAAGTCGGCGGTCCTTCGGGAACGTTTATTTCTAATGACGAATTTGAGCGCAAAATCGCTTTTGAAGATTTAGCCACAGGCGGTTCGTTTATTGTTTTCAACAACTCGCGCAACATTCTCGACATAGTTCACAATTTCAGTCATTTCTTCGCACACGAAAGTTGTGGATTCTGCACACCTTGTAGAGTTGGAACATCATTACTGAAAAAACAAGTCGATAAAATTGTCGAAGGGCATGGCAGCGCAGGTGATATTGTCGCACTCGAAGAACTTTGCCAACTCATCAAAAATTACAGCCATTGCGGTTTAGGTCAAACGGCAGCAAATCCAGTTTTGACAACGCTTGAACGTTATCCTGAGTTGTATCAAAGTATGTTGAAAAAAATCAGTTATGAACCTGGTTTTGATTTGGATAAATCACTCGAAACCGCACGACGTATGGCGCACCGTGATGACGCGCACGCCCATTTGGCGCAAGTGGAGGACTAAAATATGAGTAAAACAATCGTTATCGATGGAAAAGTGATTCCGTTTGAAGACGGGCAAACCATCATCCAAGCGGCAACAGCGGCGGGCGTTTATATTCCGCATTTGTGTCACAATCCGAAATTTACGCCGAACGGCAGTTGCAAATTGTGTACGGTGAAAGTCAATGGGCGTAACTGCTCGGCGTGTACGTTTCCTGCGTCTGAAGGTCAAAATATCACCAACATTTCAGAAGAATTGAACGACGACCGCGAAAAAATCACGCAAATGTTGTTTGTTGAAGGCAATCATTTCTGCCCATCATGCGAAAAAACAGGCAATTGCAACTTGCAAGCGGTCGCTTATCATTTAGGCATGACCGACAATCATTTTCCGCATTTCTTTGAAAATCGTGAAGTCGATGCTTCGCATCCTGACGTGATGATTGACCATAATCGTTGTATTTTCTGCACTCTATGTGTTCGCGCAAGTCAGCAAGAAGATGGCAAAAATGTGTTTGCAATCAGTGGACGTGGCATTGAGAAACGCTTGGTTGTGAATTCAGAAAGCGGTTTGCTAAAAGATTCAGATTTAGACGTGAATGATTGTGCGGCGCATATTTGTCCGACTGGCGCGATTTTAATTAAACGTACAGGCTACAACGTGCCGATTGGACAACGAATTTTCGACCACGCACACATTGATACGGTTGCGTTAGCCGCAGAAGGAGCAAGCCATGACGAATAAAAAAGTAAAAGTTGCCACAACGTCGCTCGCGGGTTGTTTTGGTTGTCACATGTCGTTTTTGGATTTGGATGAACGATTGGTTGAATTAGTCGAACACGTCCAATTTGACCGTTCGCCGCTCACTGATATTGAACATTGCAGCACAGATTGTGACATCGGTTTGATTGAAGGCGGTGTGTGTAATTCGGAGAATGTTCACACGTTGCGCGAATTTCGTAAAAATTGCAAAATTCTCGTAGCTGTTGGCGCATGTGCCATTAACGGCGGTTTGCCTGCAATGCGAAATCACATTTCGTTAGAAGATTGTTTGAACGAAGCCTACCGCGATGGGCTTGGTGTTGAGAATGCACAAATTCCGAGCGACGTGGAATTGCCGTTATTACTCGACAAAGTGCATCCGATTCATGAAGTGGTAAAAATTGATTATTTCTTACCTGGTTGTCCACCGTCAGCGGATGTCTTTTGGAAATTCTTAACAGATTTACTTGCGGGGCGTGAACCGTCATTGCCCTACGAATTAGTGCATTTTGATTAAAGAATTAACTCAAAAAAAGCCCCGATTTTTATTTTAAAAATCGGGGCTTTTTTATTTAAATTAAAGATATTGTTTCGATAATTCGCCCGCTTTTTCGACAACTAATTTCGGTACTAAATAGCCAGACAAACGGTTTTGAACTTCATTTAATAGTGCTAAGGCTTTCTTTTTTGATACTTGAAAATGTCCTGTTCCATTCGCTTTATCTAAAAAATGTAAATAATATGGCAATACGCCGACTTCAAATAATTTTTCACTCAAATTACACAACGCGGCGGTATTATCATTTACACCTTGCAACAAAACAGATTGATTTAACAACGTAACATTTGCTAATCCCAAACTTTGACAAACTTTTGCAACATCATCGTCAATTTCATTTGCATGATTGCAATGTACGACAACAATCACTTTTTTCGAGCAATTTTTAAAAATAACTAACAAATCATCTGTGATTCTGTCAGGTAAAACAATTGGCAAACGAGTGTGAATCCGAATCCGTTTCAATGTGGGAATTTTTTCAAATTCGTCAAATAATCGCGCCAACCTGTCATCATTCAAAATTAACGGGTCGCCACCACTCAAAATAACTTCTTGAATACTTGAATCGTTTTGAATAGTTTGAATAACGGCATTTTCTTGTTGTTTATTAAGTTGTAAATCGGCATAAGGAAAATTGCGTCGAAAACAATAGCGGCAATGAATGGCACAAGCTCCAGTGTTAATTAACAAAACACGCCCATGATATTTGTGCAGTAATCCTATTTGTTTTAAAGCGTTTAAATCACCAACAGGATCATTACTAAAGCCATCATAATCTTGCAATTCGTCATGAATAGGCAAAATTTGACGCAATAATGGGTCGTGTAAATTTCCTTTTTCAATTCTTTCTGCAAATGCTAGAGATACACGCAAGGGAAACTGTTTTGCAGCGTTTTGTGATAAATTCAAATCGTTAATCGGTAGTTCCAAATAATCACATAGCGTTTGTAAATCAGTGAACGCATTTTGCATTTGAATTTGCCAACTTCGTGTCATTTTGATGGCAATTATAAATTGAAGTATTTAACGGTATTCGCCAAACTTCGTGCTTGGTCTTCAAGTGTTTCAGCTGCCGCCGCTGCTTCTTCAACTAATGCCGCATTTTGCTGAGTTACATCATCCATTTGACCAATTGCTTTATTGATTTGTTCAATGCCTGTTGTTTGTTCTAATGAGGCGGAACTAATTTCTGACATAATCGTTGTCACGCCGCGAATCGCACTAACAATTTCTTCCATTGTACGCCCCGCATTAGCAACTAAACGTGTACCATCTTCAACTTTTTCAACAGAATCCCCAATTAAGCCTTTAATTTCACCCGCAGCTGCAGCAGCACGCTGTGCCAAACTTCTGACTTCTGTTGCCACAACAGCAAAACCACGACCTTGATCGCCAGCGCGTGCCGCTTCAACAGCAGCGTTTAATGCCAAAATATTGGTTTGAAATGCAATGCCGTCAATGACTGAAATAATATCGACGATTTTTCGCGATGATTCGTTAATAGCTTCCATTGTGTTCACGACTTGACTAACAACCAAAACCCCTTTGCTAGCGATATTGGATGCACCGACAGCTAATTCGTTCGCATGTCCTGCATTTTCGCTATTGTGTTGAACGGTTGAGGTTAATTCGTTCATGCTCGCTGCGGTTTCTTCTAAACTTGCCGCTTGTTTTTCAGTACGACCTGATAAATCATTATTTCCTGATGCTATTTCTTTTGCGCTGGTGTTGATGGTGCTTGTCGCACTTTGAATTTGCTCTAACACATCACGCAATTTTTCAACGGTCGAATTTGCGTCATCTTTTAATTGACCGAACATGCCTTGATAATCGCCGCCCATAGTTTTCGTTAAATCACCATGCGAAAGTGCGTCTAAAATTCGTCCTACTTCATTTAATCCAATTGAACTGGTTTCAAGCAATTTGTTGATATTTTTAGCCAATTCCAAAATAAAACCTGAACGGTTTTCTTCATGAATGCGGCGTTCAAAATCACCATTAGACGCGGCTTGCACAATGTCTGTAATTTCTTTTATTGCAATTACTTCAATAGTTCTGTCTAACCATTCGGCAACGTAGCCAATTTTTTCCCCATTTTTATCAAGTACAGGATTGACAATAACAGTCATGTGATGACCACCAAGCACTAATTCGGATGAATGGTAATCCGTTAAATTTTCTAATAATTTTCGTTGTTTAGCAGGATTTTCATGAAATAAATCAATACTCGACCCTAAAATTTTATTTGCATCAAAGTGTGGTAATTGTTTTTTGATATTTGTTTCTACAGTTAAAAATAATTCATTAACCGCCTGATTCATATAAATAATATTGAAATTATTATCTGCAACCATTACTGCAGAATGTACATTATTTAACGCGCTGTTAATTCGCAATGCTTCGGCATTTCCCCGTTTTGATTCCGCAATATCCATGCTTAAACTCACATCCATCGAAAACAAGCCTCGATAAAAGTCGCCAACTACGCCTGCTTTTTTTAAATCAAATTGATTGCCAAATCCTTTTGCCGCAAGTCGATAGAAAATCCCAACGCTTTTATCCAACGTATTATTTAATTCTCGAATAACGCTGATATTGATTGCTGCACCGATAGCGGCAAAACTGGTAATTGCCGCTAAAGCTAAATAATTTTCGCTAAGAAATAATTGATAACTAGCTGTCACAATAGGAACTGAAAAGGCAATCAATGAAAATGCTGTTTTTTTCCAAAGTGACATTTCAACGATAGATTTGACAATGGCTTTAGTCCCTTTTGGATTTATTGAAGCAGTTTTATTTTTGATATTTTCGTAAAGTGCAATCGCTTCTTCTAATTCATTTTTTTTGGGGGCGTAGCGCACAGACATAAAACCAACTAATTTGCCTTGTTCAAACTGTGGTACAACGTTGGCATGAACCCAATAAAAATCGCCATTTTTAGCACGATTTTTAATTACCCCTGCCCATGGACTCATTGTTTTAATTGATGTCCATAAATCCTCAAATGCTTCTGGTGGCATATCAGGATGACGAATAATGTTGTGGTCTTTGCCAATAATTTCATCTCTCGAATAGCCGCTTATTTTTAAAAAATCATCATTTGCATAAGTGATTTTTCCTTGTAAATCAGTGCGAGTAACGAGAATACTGCTTTTCGTCATTACAAGTTCTTTATTTGTTACGGGCATATTGAGTTTCATAAAAATTCCACTAAGCGTGTGCGTTAAAGCTAAAAATAAAAATTACGTTATCAACATTAGCAGCAAATTCCATACCGTCATTTTTTCGTGTTATCGAATAACGACACACGCTCGAAGTTTAATTTTGATTTTGCATTTCAATAATAAAATTAGCCGCATTTGATTGTGTTTGTGCGCTGTCGTTTCGTAAGGCTTCAATTCGTTCCAAATACGCATCGTCAATATCGCCTGTAATGTATTCATGACTAAAACAAGACGTGTCAAAATGCAAAATATCAGGATTACCTTTTTGAACAGCAGCAATCAAATCGTTTAATTCTTGGTAAATCAATTTATCAGCCCCAATTGCTTGGCAAACTTCTTCCTCAGTACGATTATGAGCAATCAATTCATGGGCGGCAGGCATGTCGATTCCATAGACATTTGGATAACGTACAGCTGGCGCGGCCGAAGCAAAATAGACTTTTTTCGCGCCTGAATCACGCGCCATTTGAATGATTTGCGCTGACGTTGTACCTCTTACAATTGAATCATCAACCAATAAAACGTTTTTACCTTTAAATTCTAAATCAATCGCGTTGAGTTTTTGACGCACGGATTTTTCCCGCAATTTTTGACCAGGCATAATAAATGTGCGACCAATGTAGCGATTTTTCATGAAGCCTTCACTAAATTTCACACCTAATTTATTTGCCATTTGCATAGCGGCGGTGCGGCTAGTATCTGGAATCGGAATGACAACATCGATGTCGTGATCCGCCCATTCGCGTTGCACTTTTGCAGCGAGTTTTTCACCCATACGCAAACGTGCTTTATAAACTGAAATGTTGTCGATAATTGAATCAGGACGGGCGAAATAAACATATTCAAAAATGCACGGACAATGATCGACTTTTTCAGCACATTGTTGAGTGTGTAATTTACCTGATTGTTCAATAAAAATTGCTTCCCCAGGTGCGATGTCGCGCGTTATATCAAAGCCTAATACGTCAAGCGCAACACTTTCGGATGCAATCATGAACTCGTGTGCTGCGTCTGTTTTGCGTTCACCAAATATAGCAGGGCGAATTCCATTCGGGTCACGAAAACCTAAAATGCCTACTCCCGCAATCATAATGACGACAGCATAAGCCCCACGGCAACGACGATGAACACCTTTTACGGCATTGAAAATGTCACTAACTGCAAGTTCAGACTTGTGCAATGTCTGTAATTCATGTGCGAAAACATTGAGTAACACTTCAGAATCAGAATCTGTATTGATATGACGTTGATCTTCATCAAATAAGGCTTTTTTGAGTTCTTCTGTATTCGTTAAATTACCATTGTGTGCGAGTGTCAAACCAAATGGCGAATTTACATAAAATGGTTGTGCTTCGGCGGAACTGGTGCAACCTGCGGTTGGATAACGAACGTGAGCAATTCCCATATTGCCGCGTAATCGCAACATTTGGTCATTTGTAAAAACATCGCGCGTCAAGCCATTATCTTTGCGTAAATGTAACCGTCCATTTTCACACGTTACAATTCCCGCCGCGTCTTGTCCTCGATGTTGTAAAACCGTCAGTGCGTCATACAAATCTTGATTTACGTCTTGATGGGAAACGATAGCAACAATACCACACATTATTTTTTCACCTAAGTTGGAAGTTTAACGATAATTTTTAAGAACTGCGTTTAAAACACGCTCTTATTCGCCATTGATACTGCGACATTATCGCGTAACCAAATGGCAAAAATTTGGAAAGAAGGTAATAAACTGGATTCGTGCCACCAATTTTTGTGAGGAAATTGTGTAAATCCAGCTAGAAAAACAATAATACTTGTAATAACAAAACCTTGCATAACACCGCAAATTAAGCCTCCGAAATGTTCCATGAAAGCGGTGTGTTTGTAAGTTTGTTTGACGTGAAACAGTAGCCAATGTTGTAACAAACTGCCTATTAAAATTGTCAAAATGAGCAAGCTAATAAATGTAATAGCAAAAAATTTAGGCGTAAACCGCCAATTTTCCTCAATCAACGGCATGGTAAAACGCAAACTCACTCCAAAAGCACTTACCCAAAGTAGCAAGGCGATAACTTCTCGACTAAAACCGCGTATTGTGCCAATTGACATTGTCGTTCCGATGAGTGCTGCAATGTTGTAATCAATCCAAATAAAAGGTTTTAATGCGTCGAAGAACACAGATTTATTCAGAAACCAAAATTGAGTTTATGCCTTGTTCATCCATTTTTTTCTTCATTGCGGCGGCATGTTTACCATCCAATTCAGGTCCAACACGCAAACGATAAAACGTACTTTTATCATTTTGAATTTGTGAAAGTGTTACTGGCAACCCTTGTGCTTTCAAACCATCAAGTAACGTTTCTGCTCGCGCTTTGTTCGTTAAACTTGCCAATTGAATGAACCAGCGACCCGCTTTTTTAGATTCAGTAGCAAGAGCTTTTTTTACGTCTGGAACATTAACATCAACAGCTGCCGTTGCGGGTGTTTTTGCTGTAGATGTATCATCAAGTAATTTCGCTGCCCGCATTTGCTTCAAAAGAGCATCTTCGGTTTTATCACTCGCTTTTTTCACTTCTGTTTTAGGTTTCATTGGTGGTTCATCATCAACTTCATCGGGATTTACGCCGTAATTTGTCGTTTCAGAGTACGCTAATTTTTTTGGTTCAATTTTGGGCGTAATTGTTTTCGGTTTTAATGTCGATGCAGGTGCCGTAGTGACAACAGGTGCATCATTCATTTCATCAGGACGCAAAGTGCTTTTTGCGGTTGTAGGCGCGAGAGCGGCAACTTCAACTTGTGGTTGTTTTGGAATTTCTAATACTTGCTCAGAACTGGCAGGGGCTTTCACAGCAGGTTCTTCGACAAATTGATTTTCAGTTGGTAAGGCAAGTGTTGTTACTGCTTGACCTTCTTCTTCGATGGGGTCATCAAACAGCATTGGAACAAAAACTGCCGATAAAATCGTGACAACTAATGCACCAATAAGACGTTGTTTTAATTCATGATCGAAATTCATTTATTATTCACCTATTTTTAAGTTTGCACAGCAATCTGATACTAAAAAAAACGACCCAAAAACTAGGATTAAATCACCGCTTTTCGCGTTATTTTTGGCAGCTAAAAAGGCTTCGGCAAAATTTTTAAATCCTAAATTCGCAGTCAAAATATTACATTGTGCAAAATTTTCGCGCATTTTATCTTCAGAAATTGCACGAGGATTTTGCGGTAGTGGCGCAAAAAACCAATTTGTTACAACAGGCTTCATTAGTTCCAAAACACGAGCAATGTCTTTATCTTTCATAATTGAAAAAATTGCGTGAATGCAGTGATTTTCAAAATTTTCGTTAACATAATCTACTAATGTTTGAACCGCTTGGGGGTTATGTCCCACATCTAAAAGTATGGGATTTTCGCCTTCAATCAATTGAAAACGTCCTGCCAATTTCACATTTTTTAGCCCCATTTTTAACGACGATTCGCTTATGGGTAAATCATTGGATAAACATTGTGTTGCAAAAATTGCCGCTGACGCATTGCGAAATTGATGATTTCCTTTTAATGCAGGGTTTGGTAAATCTGAAATTGTTTGTGATAAACCTTGCCAGCTCCATGTTTCACCGTGTTTTTCATAAAAAAATGTTTTACCTAATTGCAATAAAAGTACATTTTTTTCATAAGCATAACGGAGTAATGACGCTGGCGGGTTTAACTCGCTAATAATTGCTGGTGTATTTGGACGAAAAATCCCTGCTTTTTCTAAACCAATTTCGTCGCGCGTTTGTCCCAGATATTCTACATGGTCAATGGCAATGCTCGTCACAATCGCAATGTCTGTATCAACGATATTCACTGCATCCAAACGTCCGCCTAAACCGACTTCTAAAATTTGAATCGCGACGTTTTCTTGTAAAAAAATCAGCAACGCTGCGAGGGTACTAAATTCAAAATAACTTAGCGAAATGTTGCCTCGCGCTTTGTCGATTTGTTCAAACGCCGCACAAATTAACGCGTCTGACACGGATTTCCCGTTGATTTTAATACGTTCGTTATAGCGCAAAATATGCGGTGATGTGTACGCGCCAACTTTGTGACCTGACGCAAAATAAAATTCCTGCAAATATGCAACGGTCGAACCTTTGCCATTTGTTCCTGCAACGGTAATTGTGGGTGGTTTTTGATTTTTGTAATTAGGCAACAATTTTTCAAATACGCGCTTTACCCGTTCTAAACCCAAATCAATTGGCAGCGGATGCAAACTTTCTTGCCACGTTAGCCATTCTGTTAAGGATACAAACGAGTTCATCGTTAATTACCCTGCGTCTTCAGCATCGATTGATAAATCATCAATGATAATTTCAGGCATTGAAACACCACGATTTGCGGTCAACATTTCTAAAATACCAGCAATTTTTGTACGAATATCACGACGATGAATAATCATGTCGATTGCGCCGTGTTCTTGTAAAAATTCGCTACGCTGGAAACCTTCGGGTAATTTTTCGCGCACAGTTTGTTCGATAACTCTAGGACCTGCGAAGCCGATTAACGCATTCGGCTCAGCAACGTTGATGTCGCCAAGCATTGCTAAACTCGCCGATACACCACCCATCGTCGGGTCAGTCATGAATGAAATGTACGGAATGCCGCGCTCTGAAAGTTTCGTTAATGCCGCGCTGGTTTTTGCCATTTGAAATAGTGAAAACAACGACTCTTGCATCCGCGCCCCACCGCTTGCGGTGAACACGATAAACGGAATGCCCAGTTCTAAACTTTTATTCACGCCGCGTACGAACTTTTCACCAACTACAGAACCCATCGAGCCGCCCATGAAATTAAAGTCAAACGCTGCCGCGACAATTGGCTGACTTTGTAACTCACCTTTCATAACGATAAGTGCGTCATTTTCTTTGGTTTGTTTTTGGGCTTGCGTGATGCGGTCTTTGTACTTTTTGCTGTCTTTAAATTTCAAGGGATCGACGGGTTTGACGTTTTTTCCAATTTCTTCGCGTTCATTTTCGTCTAAAAATAAATTCAAACGCGCTCGCGCGGAGATTCGCATGTGATGGTCACATTTTGGGCAAACACTGCCGTTTTTTTCGAGTTCACTGTTGTACAAAATCGCATTGCAACTTGGACATTTTGCCCATAATCCTTCGGGAACAGTCGTTTTTTTACCTGACGATTCGGTTCTAATAATCGACGGACGTAATTTTTCAAACCAACTCATGATTAGTTATCCATTGCCTGACGCATTGAAGTTAATAATTCAATAATTGCTTGTTTTGCTTGCGCGGGACTGTGCAAATTTGCCTCGATTTGGCTGATTAACGCACTCCCCACGACAACACCATCACCTAAGTTTGCAACTGTTTTTGCCGTTTCAGCGTCTTTAACACCAAAACCAATTGCCACAGGTAATTTTGTATTCGCACGAATTTCCGCTAATTTTGCTTCCACATCGGCAACATCTAAATGCCCTGCGCCTGTTACGCCTTTGAGTGAAACGTAATATAAATAGCCTGAGCCAATGGCATCCATTTTTTGCACACGTTCAGCAGAACTGTTTGGCGCAAGCAAGAAAATTGGGTCAACACCGCGTGCTTTCAATAAAGCCGTGCATTCTTCAGCTTCTTCGGGCGGTAAATCTACAGTTAAAACACCGTCTACACCTGCGGCTTGAACGGCATCCGCGAATTTTTCATAACCCATGACTTCGACAGGATTTAAATAGCCCATGATAACAATCGGCGTGTGACCATTGGTTTTACGGAATTCTGTCGCAATCGCTAGCGTCGTCCGTAAACTTTGATGATGTGCTAACGCGCGTTCACTCGCACGTTGAATCACTGGACCATCTGCCATTGGGTCAGAAAATGGTACGCCCAATTCAATCACGTCTGCACCCGCGCCAACCATAGCGTGCATTAGCGGCACAGTAAAATCAGGATTCGGGTCGCCAGCGGTTACAAACGGAATTAACGCTTTGCGATTTTTTTGTGCCAATTCGGCAAATAATCCAGCTAATCGGCTCATAGTTCAATTCCTTCTCTTCTTGCCATTGTTTGCATATCTTTG
>CAIVBX010000265.1 GCA_903904275.1 uncultured Pseudomonadota bacterium | reverse complement strand
TCTTCTTGTATACACTCTTTTTCAATCTGGTGGCTTCATTCAAGGCGTTGGTCTATTTATATCGTTCGTATCATTGCTTTTCGGGGTATTTTTCCTCGTCTATTCAGTCAAGTATTATTTTTCTATTGCCTGTATATAAAGGAATAGCTTTAACAATTTTTCAAAATATCAGCGAGCTTGTTGGGGTTGGATTGGATGTAGCTCATGGTGGTATTGATGAGGCTGGTATGCCCTGCGATTTGGCAGATGGAATTTAATCAGCAAGGCAATTAAAAAATTATTCTGCATTAGCTTGTTTCTTTGATGAATCGTCAATAATTCTACAGGTTATTTTGCAATTAGACTAATAATCCATTTAAATTCATATTGTTGGAAAATTGTTTGTATGGACTGGTGAAATAAAACAGCATTTAAAAATCTAAACTTATTCTTCACAGACCTTTAAATTCAAGTCATTAGCATAAATGTAAAATAATTCTAAGTATGTTTCTTTATATTTGTAAAATAAATAAGAAATTAACTTTATTTTACAGTCCAAACGACGCATTCTACCGTTGCTGAAAAAGTGTAAATAATTCTCTAGTTTTATTTACGTCTAAATTACATTTAATTTCCTACTAATAAACTAGGATTTTTTTTAAAATTTCGTGTAGATTAGCCATAAAATTTATTTGAATACAATACGAGAATTTAGATGAGCAATTTAAGTTTGTATGACCGTTTAAACGATGAAAAATTTAATACATTAGTTAAAATTTCTTATCAAAAAATAATAGACGATTACCGTGTTAGTCGTTTTTTCTGTGACGATGGACGAAAAGAACAATTTGATGCACTAAAAGCATTAACCAAATTTATCTTTCAAAATAATTCAACGAGTAGTGACGAATGTAAAGCGTCACTCACTCGTTTTTTTATGTCTGCTTGCTGAGTGAATAATCATTTTTCAAAAAGGATGTTCTTATGCAACTCAAGTTTCCATTTGATTCTTCCAGCCCCGTTTTTGGTGAAGCAACTGTCAGTATCGATAAAACAATAGACCTCGTTTTTGATTACGTTGGTGAACGTTTTTTTGATAACTATCCAAAATGGGCAGTCGAAGTAGTACATTTTGAACCGTTAGAAGATAGCAAAACCGTTTCTATTGGTGCAAAAGCAAAACAGATTCGCAAAGATAATGGGGCAAAAATTGAGTCTGTTTTTGAAATTACAGATTACGAACCCTGCACACGATTTGGTTTTCAAGGCATCAACGCACCTTATAAGCACACCTATTTGTTTGAATGCGATGAAAATACAAAGCCAACAAAACTCACCTTTCGGTTTGAATTGCTTGAGCTTGATGTTTTTATGCGCCCGTTTCAAAAACTCATTCGCACTGCCATTGAAGATGGCACAGAAAACGTTGTTGAAAATATCAAAAATTTAGTTATTGCTGAATGTCACTAATTTTTAAACTTATTTTGGAGTTGATGTCATGCCTTTTATTGTTGAAAAAGATTCAAGCGGTTTAATTCCTCAAGTGCTTTCTGCTATTTTGGACGAATGTGTTAATGGCGTGACATTGGCAGACCCAGATTTAGAAGGTGCGCCGATTGTTTATGCCAACAAAGCCTTTGAGCGTTTAACGGGTTACAGCCAAGAAAATATCATTGGACATAATTGCCGATTCCTTCAAGGCGAAGACCGTGACCAACCTGCACGTTATGCCATTTCTGAAGCGATGAAAAACAATGAAGCGTTAGAAGTCACCTTACGAAATTACAAAAAAGACGGCACGTTATTTCATAATCGGTTGAAAATTACTCCCTTATTCGATAAGAAAAACCGAGTTCTTTATTACTTGGGTGTGCAATACGACATTACTGAGCAAGTGAATGCGTCTAACGAAATCAAAGAATTGAACGGTTTATTGAACGCAATGTCGAAATAATTATAAATTTTAAAAGGTGTCGTGATGAATGAAACAGAGCTTGTTACGAGTAATGGTGGTGCGGTATTTACCCAACTTCTTTTTGGACTGGCGATTTTAGCTTTCTTCTTTTTGCTTGCCGTTGAAAAGAAAAAACCGTATCGCCAGTTTTCCGCCGAAAACTATAAAACATCGTTCGTCACCAATACCACCGCATTTATAATCAATAACGTTATTTTGAGTTTATTGCGAGCTTCATCGTTATTTTTTGTTGCTCAACAATTTTCGTCTTACGGTTTGTTATCGAGTTTAGATGAAGGGATTATCAAATGGTTACTTGCTTTTGCACTGTTTGATTTAGCAATTTATGTTTGGCATCGTGCAAGTCATAAATACGAATGGTTGTGGCGATTTCACAAAATCCATCATTGCGATAAAAGTTTCAATGTCTCAACTGGTTTTCGTTTTCATGTATTCGATTTATTACTCGAAATTGTCTACAAATGTGCATTCGTAATTTTTATTGGCGTAAATGCTTACGTTGTGTTGTCGATTGAAATTATTGAGTTATTTTTTATCTTTTTTCATCACGCCAATATCGAAGTCCCCAACGAAGAGAAAATTTCCCAATTTATTATTACCCCCGCATTACACCGCACGCATCATTCTACTTTGCGTTCAGAACATGACAGCAACTACGGTATTGTTTTAGCTGGCTGGGACAAAATGTTTAAGACCCGTAAAGAATTAGTTCCCGAAAACTTAGGATTGGATTTAGTTGAAGCGCAAAATTTTGTGCAATTGTTTTCGTTGGCATTTATTACGGAACGAAAAATAATGCAGTTATTGAGCTGGATTCCCAAAGGCAAGAAATAGCGGGGTGTTGAGATGATAATAAAAACAAAAAAAGACATTCCAAGCAGTGAAATTACGCCGCCTGAAATTTTCAAAGAGCGACGTAAATTCATCCAAATGTTAGGTTTAACGTTAGCTGGTGCGAATATACCTTCTGCTTTTGCTGGTGAAAATAAAGTTAATTTTGCAAATCTAATTAAAAGTACAACACCAGATGATTCGTTAAAACCGACACCCGCTGAATTAGTTAAAAATTACACGAACTATTACGAATTTACGTTCAACAAAGATGATGCAACTAAACTCGCTCAATCAATGGTGATTGACCCATGGTCAGTTGAAATTAGTGGTGAAGTTGAAAAACCTGCGACTTACCATTTAGAAGCTATTTTAAATAAGCAGACGCTTGAAGAACGCATTTATCGTTTTCGTTGTGTTGAAGGCTGGTCGATGGTTGTGCCGTGGGTCGGTTTTTCATTGGCGAATTTGTTAAAAATGGCAAAGCCCCTTTCGACAGCGCAATTTGTAAAATTCACGACAATTCAACAACCCGAAACAATGCCAAATCAACGCGATAAAAAAATGTTGGATTTCCCTTATGTTGAAGGGTTACGCATTGATGAAGCAATGCACCCTTTAACAATGCTTGCTGTGGGAATGTATGGCGAAACATTACCTAAACAAAATGGCGCACCATTACGTTTGGTCGTACCTTGGAAATATGGATTTAAGAGTATCAAAGCGATAGTTAAAATTGAATTGTTGAAAAATCCACCTTTGACAACGTGGAATCAATCTGCCCCGCAAGAATACGGTTTTTATGCCAATGTAAATCCTTCCGTTCCACATCCTCGCTGGAGTCAAAATAGTGAACGATTATTAGGAAGTGGTTTTTTTACTTCTCGTCGGCAAACTGAACTCTTTAATGGTTACAGTGAACAGGTGGCATCGTTGTATCAAAACATGGATTTACGGCATTTTTTCTAATGAGTTGGTTAATCAAAAAGTTATGGATAGTAACATTGGTAGTTTGTTTGTTGCCTTTGTTATTTTTGGGATTGGATGTTGTTTTTGATAATTTAGGTTCAAATCCAATTCAAACCTTACATATTCGCTTAGGTGATTGGTCGTTACGGTTTTTATGTATTACGTTGGCTATTTCGCCAATTCAAACCATCACACGTTGGCGAGGCATGACCGAATATCGTCAATTATTCGGTTTATACACATTTTTTTATGCGTCGTTGCATTTGCTGGTTTATCTGTTAGTTGACCATAATTTTATGTGGTCGCTTATTTCCACAGATGTTATTGAAAGTCCTTATATTTGGCTCGGTGTATTCGCTTATATCATTGTATTTTTGCTTGGTATCACATCATCAAAATTTGCAATGAAAAAACTCGGCAGAAATTGGAAAAAATTACATCGTTGGATTTATTTAGCATCGATTGCCTCTGTTATTCATTATTTTTGGCAGCTTAAAGGCAATCTTGCTGAACCGTTGTTTTATGCAATGATTGTTTTTCTGTTGTTAAGTTTTCGTGTATTTATTTGGTTCACGAGCCGTCAAATTAGCAAAATGATGATTCCTAAAGGGCGTTTAGATCAATAAGCTAAATTTAGGATAGATTATTTTACGGTTTCAGTTTTACGGTAGAATGCGGTTTGTAATGCGTAAATAAAAGTTAATTTTTCAATTATTTTACATTCGTAAAGAATCATATGTAAATTATTTTACACTTTTACAAAATTCCCTTTTTGGTAATTACTGATATACTGACAAATAAAAAATTTGTGCTGGAAATTGCTTTGAAAGTTTTAGGTCGTAATAAATTAGTTGATTTTAGTGAGAAACATACACAGGCTAAAAAAGCTCTTGATATATGGTTTGATGAAGTTTCTAACGCTAATTGGCAAACACCTCAAGACATTAAAAATCGTTATTTCAGTGCCGATTTTTTATCTGATAACCGTGTCATCTTTGACATCAAAGGAAATCATTACAGATTGGTGGTGAAAGTTAGGTATCAAAACGGAATTGTAATAATTGAATGGGTGGGTACTCATGCTGAATATGACAAACGGAGTTTCAAATGAAAGTAATTAAAACGGCACATGAACACGAAGAAGCCTGGCAACGTTTGATAGTTTTAATAGATGAAAACCCAGTTGAAGGCAGTGCTAAAGCAGATGAACTTGAATTACTCGCATTACTGATTGAATCTTACGAAGTAAAACATTATCCCATTGACCCGCCTGATCCAATTGAAGCCATCAAATTTAGAATGGAACAACAAGGATTAAAACAAAAAGATTTAACGCCTTATTTTGGTAGTGCATCTAAAGTTAGTGAAGTGTTCAATGGCACAAGAAAATTAAGTATTAACATGATACGGCGATTACATGAAGGGCTGGGGATTTCAGCTAACGTACTCATTCGAGCCTAAATTAAATGACTGCAAATATCGGTTATATTCGTGTCAGCGCCAATAACCAAAATACGGACAGGCAATTAGACGGCATCGCACTAGAAAAAGTTTTTACTGAAAAACAATCAGGTAAAAGTTCAAACGATAGACCGCAATTACAAGAATGTTTAAGTTGGATTCGTGAAGGCGATACTTTGCACGTTCATAGCATCGACCGTTTAGCGCATAATTTGGTGGATTTACAAAACTTAAAGGTGTAACACTCAAATTTCACAAAGAATGTTTAACTTTTACAGGTGATAATAACAACCAGATGAATAAGTTGTTGCTTCAAATGTTAGGCGCGGTGGCTGAATTTGAACGGAATTTAATTAAAGAACGTCAAGCTTAAGGAATTAGAGTTGCTCAATCTAAAGGCGTTAAGTTTGGTGCAAAACCCAAATTATCAGATGAGCAGATTGATGAATTGAAATTATTGATTCAAGCAGGTAGGAAAGTGACTGAAGTTGCAAAACAATTTGGTATAACGCGACCTACTGTTTATAAACATTTGTTGAGCAAACCGCTATGTCTCTAACAGAATGTCGGTGCATGGTCGAAAACATCGACAGAAAAATGCGACAACTAAACAATGAAATCGAAATCCTTGTACAAATAGCTGATTACATGCCCGATTTTCATCATGTAATGACCAATGCTTCTCGTCAAAAAATGGATGCGTTTTACATGGAATATGATGGTTTCTTTCGATTCGCCAAAACACTTGAAACACTTGCAATCAGTATTTCCGAAAACAAAGCTAAAGCTCAAAATCGCCAAAGCAATTGATTTACGGGTTCATCAACTGAAAGCACAAGGTAAGGTATTGATGGGGCTAAATTATTAGCACAGATGGTCGTTTATCTCCCAGATTTTCATTGGCTATGGAATACCGTTTCTGATGAAACACTCGCATTCTTGTGTCGTGAATACACTGGCTTTTATCATTACGCAATGCTGATGGAAGAAACACTATGAATCCAAAAGTAAATCGTCTTACGCTCACTTGCCAGAACTACCTGATTTAATCAAAACAATCGTTTCCGAACTACTCAAAGAGGGAGCTACTATTGAACAAGGTTGTCAATCTATTATCGATCAACAACACAAACGTGATATGTGGTTAGAACTTGAAATTATAAAAACAAAGCTCGAATGGTAGATGCGTTCATTTTCTGAATTACCAGAGCAATTGCAAAAATCTAATGTTCCTGCTGAAAGTTGCTTGATCATGTTAGAAATTCTTACTCCTATGTATGAGCGGATCAATCAACTTTGTAATCAAGTTATTGCACAAGGATAATTCTAAATTTTTATCAAAAAAATAAAATAAACAAATAGCTCTTGAATTTCCTAACTGTCATGCCCATCTTCTAAATTCTTACAATACCTAGGAATTCAATTTATGTCTAATGTTCAAGCTCAATTCGACTTATATAGCTAACGCACTATAAAAAGATTACCAATAATGGGACGAGAAAAAAGTTCATCAATAGAGCAT
Organism: uncultured Pseudomonadota bacterium; assembly: GCA_903904275.1. GTDB lineage: Bacteria > Pseudomonadota > Gammaproteobacteria > Methylococcales > Methylomonadaceae > UBA10906. The sequence continues at coordinate 52 of CAIVBX010000265.1, read as the reverse complement.
CTCATCTTGTTAGGAATGGATTTTAGTTGCGCCCAAGTATGTTCAATCGGGT
>CAIVBX010000264.1 GCA_903904275.1 uncultured Pseudomonadota bacterium | reverse complement strand
TTTGACTGGGTGAGCGAGCGTTTTAGGATTTTGATTGACTGATTGACTGATTGACTGATTGACTGATTGACTGATTGACGGGGACATTTTTGTGTTCCTTGTTGTGAAAATTTACTTTATGGATGGACGTTTCACCGTATGTGATGGTTTATGTTATCGACATAACCATAAAAGTTTTGAGCGTATCAACAAAAAAATAATTATGAATAATGAGATTAAAAAAAAGCGCGAAAAATTCGCGCTCATGTTCTGAAAATTTCGAGTTTATAACTCGCGAGTTGAACTAAATTTAATATCAGGATAACGCTCTTCAGCGAGTTGCAAATTCACGCGACTATTTGCGACATAAACCAGATAACCGCCACCATCTTCGGCTAAATTATCAAAGGCTTTCTTTTTGAATTCTTCGAGTTTTGCGGGATTGCTAGAACTCACCCAACGCACCGCAGAAATGGGAATTGCATCATAAACACATTCGACATTGTATTCACTTTTTAAACGATAAGCCGTTACGTCAAATTGCAACACACCGACCGCGCCTAAAATTAAGTCGTTACTTTTAAGCGGACGAAATAACTGCGTTGCGCCTTCTTCGGTTAATTGAATCAGCCCTTTTTGCAAGGCTTTAGCACGAAGTGGATCTTTCAAAACCACACGACGGAATAATTCAGGTGCGAAATAGGGAATCCCGCCATATTTCAAGGTTTCGCCTTGTGTGAACGTGTCGCCGACTTGAATCGTGCCGTGATTATGCAAACCAATAATATCACCTGCGTATGCTTCTTCAACGGCGTTTCTGGTTGCCGCTTGAAAAGTAATCGCATTGGCAATTTGAATTGTTTTTCCTAAACGAACGTGATGAATTTTCATGCCTTTGTCGAATTTCCCCGAACAAACACGCAAAAATGCCACGCGATCACGATGCGACGGATCCATATTTGCCTGAACTTTAAACACAAAACCTGTAAATTTTTCTTCTGTTGGAGAAACAGTTCGTTGCAACGCTTCACGCGGTAATGGAGAAGGCGCACATTCGGCAAACGCGTCAAGCAATTCTAAAATTCCGAAATTATTCACGGCTGAACCAAAAAAGACAGGCGTTAATTTTCCTGACAAGTACGCGTCTAAATCAAACTCGTGGCTTGCACCTTGAACCAAATCAATTTCATCGCGTAATTCTTGGGCTTGGGCGCCAATCAATTCGTCGAGTTTTGGATTGTTCAAACCTTTAATCACTTCCGCTTCGGCGATTTTTCCACCGTGTTGTGCGCTAAATAAATGAATTTCGTCTTTGTACAAGTGGTAAACGCCTTTGAAGCGTTTGCCCATCCCGATTGGCCACGTCATTGGCGCACATTGGATTTTTAAAACGTGTTCCACTTCATCCATCAATTCAATTGGTTCGCGTCCTTCACGGTCTAATTTGTTAATGAACGTTAAAATTGGCGTAGTTCGCAAACGGCAAACTTCCATTAAGTTAATCGTGCGTTCTTCAACGCCTTTCGCCACGTCGATAATCATCAATGCCGAATCGACAGCCGTTAAAGTTCGATAAGTATCTTCCGAAAAATCTTCATGACCTGGTGTGTCGAGCAAGTTAATCACGCAATTTTTGTGTTCAAATTGCATCACCGACGTGGTGACAGAAATACCACGCTCTTTTTCCATTTCCATCCAATCAGAAGTCGCGTGGCGTGCGGCTTTTCGACCTTTTACCGAACCTGCTAATTGAATCGCACCACCGAATAATAATAATTTTTCGGTAACAGTGGTTTTACCCGCGTCGGGGTGAGAAATAATCGCAAACGTGCGACGACGTTTTAATTCACTAAGATTTTGGGGCATTTTGAAACTCTAAAAAAGAAGATTATTTATTTGTTTTGAAGCGTTTTGCTTCAGAAGAAAGCGGGAATTTTGTTAAAAGCAATGTCTGATAGTGTTTTGACATACCTGCGTTACCTGATGCGCCTTCGATTTGTGCCGCAACCAATAACGATTCTGGTGTCTGTTCAGAAATATCTGCGTAACGCTGCAAATAAATTTTAGCTAATTCAAAATTACCTTGTTGATAATTGATTTTTTGCATTTCAAGTAAAGCTGGGGCGTAAGTATTATGGAGTTGTAAGGCTTGTGCAAAATAGGTTTCAGCTTCTTGATATTGCGCTAATTGCATATAACAACGCCCTAAATTTGTCATTGCCAACCACGGACGTTCATTCAATTTGTCATTTGTCGCCGTTATTAACAACGCCATGCCTTTTTCAATTTCGCCTTGTTCACACAAAAAACGTCCATAATTGTTTTTAACACCTAAATCATCAGGCACTAAACCAATCGCTGTTTGATAATGTATGCGTGCATCATCGATTTTATTCAGTTTTTCATCCAAAAAAGCGAGCGCGTTAAAGGCTTGTGCATTTTTAGCATCTAAACTAATAGCGCGTTGTAAATTTTCTTTTGCAATTTCTAGCTTATTCAAATTTAAATAACGCACGCCAAGTTGTAAATAAATATCGGCAGGATTTTCTTCGGCAACTTTCGTATCGTCATTTTTCATGCAAGCGGTTAAGGCGATTAAAAGCATACTTGATAAAAATAATTTGAAAATTTGCATTTTATTACGCTACGTTTTGTAATTTTAAATGCCGACGACTTTTGTCAGCGACTTGTCCGACTAATTGACCGCACGCCGCATCAATATCATCGCCGCGTGTTTTACGAACGGTTGTAACGATACCTGCATCATTGAGCATCGTTTTGAATTTCAAAAGAGTTTCTTTTTTTGAACAGCGGTAAGGTGAATTAGGAAAGGGGTTGAATGGAATTAAATTGAGTTTGCACGGCACAGTTTTGAGTAATTTAATCAGCCCTTTTGCATCTTCAATCGTGTCATTGATGCCGTCTAGCATCACATATTCAAAGGTAATGAAACGTCGAGGTGCGATTTTCGCGTTTTCACGGCACGCTTCCATCAATTCTTTTAACGGATATTTTTTGTTAATCGGGACGAGTTCATCACGCAATTCATCACGCACGGCGTGTAATGAAATCGCTAAACTCACGTCGCATGCTTCGCCTAAACGTTCAATCGCTGGTACAACACCTGACGAACTAATCGTTACACGACGTTTTGATAAACCGTAAGCGAAATCGTCCATCATTAAATTCACAGACGCGACCACGTTATCGAAATTGAGTAACGGTTCACCCATGCCCATTAAAACAACATTGGTAATTCTGCGATCTTTGCCGACGCGATTTTGTGCAACAAATAATTGTCCGACAATTTCAGAAGTGGTCAGATTACGATTAAAACCTTGTTGTGCGGTTGAACAAAAACTACACGCCAACGCACAACCAATTTGCGATGAAATGCACAATGTGTTGCGGTCATCTTCGGGAATAAAAACGCTTTCGATACGATTGCCACAATGCGTCTGCATCGCCCATTTGATTGTGCCATCGCTTGCAATTTGTTCAACTGCAATTTCAGGTGTTGCAATTTCACAATTCTCGTTCAAATACGCACGAAGCGATTTGCTCAAATTGCTCATTTCATCGAAGTTATACACGTCCTCTTGATAAATCCATTTCATCAATTGCGTGGCGCGAAAAGGTTTTTCGCCTAGCCCGACAAAAAAGGTGGCTAAACCTTTTCTGTCGAAGTCGAGAAGATTAACCTTTTTAAGGTTATCTTGTTCTTGCACAGATTTCCTCTGTTGAGAAGAAGTAAGCAATTTCGCGTGCCGCAGTTTCTAAAGCGTCTGAACCGTGAACCGCATTTTCGTCAATGCTTGCCGCGAAATCCGCACGGATTGTGCTAGCCGCTGCTTCTTTTGGATTCGTTGCGCCCATGATTTCGCGGTGTTTTAAAACAGCGTTTTCGCCTTCTAAAACTTGCATAATCACTGGACCTGAAATCATGAAAGACACTAAATCATTGAAAAAACCACGTTCGCTGTGTTCAGCATAAAAACCTTCAGCTTGTTCTTTGGTTAAATGAATCATTTTTGCGGCAATGATTTTTAAATCGTTTTTTTCAAAACGGCTGTAAATTTCGCCGATTACGTTTTTTGCGACTGCATCTGGTTTGATGATTGAGAAAGTACGCTCGATTGCCATGGTTTAAAACTCCTAAAAATTTAGTTAAAAATGAACACCAATTATAGCGGATTTAGCCACTTAATTAGTAAGAGTTAATTTGTTTTTCATTATTTATGAAAACAAAAGCGAATAAATCCGCTCTGTCGCGCCTTGATTTTGAGCAACAAAATCTTTTGCATTTGAAACTAATAAATTTCGTAATTCAGGTTGTTCATAAAATTCAATAATTTTACTTTCTAATTTTTCGACATTTTCACATTGAATGGCAGCATTTTCGGTAAGTATTTTTTCGGCAATCAATGCGAAATTTCGCATTTCTAAACCAAATAAGATAGGTACACCAACGGCAGCGGGTTCTAACACATTGTGTCCGCCAATTGGCACAAAACTTCCACCGACAAACGCTAAATCTGCCGTTGCGTAAAACAATTTTAATTCACCGAGTGTATCAATCAAAAATACGTCTGTTTCATTTTCACAAAGTTGTGTTGAGGTTCTCGTAACAATTTTTAAATTTGCCGTTTTGGCTAAATTTTCAACTGTTGCAAAACGCTCTGGATGACGCGGTGCAAGGGCGAGCAACAATTCTGGAATGTGTTTTTTTAAATTTTTATACGCATCGAATAACAAAATTTCTTCACCATCGTGCGTACTTGCGGCTATAAAAACGAATCGTTTTTTGAAAATCTGATTTTTTAAAACGTGACCTTGCGACAAAATATCGCCATCAATCGTTACGTCAAACTTGATATTTCCTAGATTTTCAACGTTTTTAGGTTTTGCACCAATTTGAATGAATCGTGTTTTATCGTCATCAGTTTGCGTGGCGATTTTAGTTATCGCGCTCAATGCAGGAAAAACTAAAGAAGGAATTTTTTGATAACCACGTACTGATTTTTCGGACAATCGCGCGTTGATTAAATACAACGGAATATGATTTTTTTTGCAAGCATGAAAAAGATTTGCCCAAATTTCTGTTTCGACAATCACGGCAATTTTGGGTTTGAACGCCTTCAAAAATCGGGCAACTACATCAGGCAAATCGTAAGGCAAATAAACGTGTTGAACACTATCGCCTAAAACTGCTTGAACTCGTGCAGAACCTGTTGGTGTTGTGGTAGTAATTAAAATTTGAATTTTCGGCTGGCGCGTTTGAATCAAACGAATTAACGGAAAAACTGCTTCACTTTCACCAACTGAAACAGCGTGAAACCAAATAACATTTTGAAAATAATTTTTTTTGTAGAAACCGAACCGTTCGAAAATACGGTGACGGTAAGCAGGATTTTTAAAACTGCGCCACCAAAGGCGCGAAATGATAAGGGGGATTGCGCTATAAAACAGGAACGAATAAAAACTTCGCATAAAATTAAGCGTCAGGCGCAAAGTAACAACTTCGCGCCTTTCGAGCTGAAATTATGCCTCAGTAGTGATTTTAACAGCGCAAATTGCATTTACATCAGCGTGTAAATGAACGTGAACTTCAAATTCACCTAAATGACGAATCGTACCGTGTGGCAAACGAATTTCGCTTTTATCAACTTGAACACCAGCAGCGGTAATTGCGTCAGCAATCGCGTGTGTGCCAACTGAACCAAATAAACGACCTTCGTCACCTGCTTTGTGTGCGATTTCAATGTGCAATTTACTCAACGCTTCAGCGCGTGATTGAGCGGCTAATAATTTTTCGTTAGCCGCTTTTTCTAATTCAGCGCGACGTACTTCAAATTCAGCGATTTTTTTCGCTGTTGCAACAGCGGCTTTACCTTGTGGGATTAAAAAGTTTCTTGCGTAACCATTTTTTACGCTAACTTTGTCGCCTAAACTGCCTAAATTCGCAATTTTTTCAAGAAGAATAATTTCCATTCTGACCATCCTCATGGTTTTGTATAAAATTTTGCGCTGATTTACAACGCGCTATGTTTGTTTGATTTAACTGTTTTGGCTTATTTTGTTTTGAACTTTTGACGTAGATTTAGCCACGCATCCAACACGCCGATAGTTGCAACGGGAATTAACAAATGCGGAATCAAAAAAACCGTAACGTAAAAACCGATAACTAAATAACGACCTTGATTTAATGGCGAAAGCAAACTATGACAAACTGATGTACCGACAAAGGTATAAAGCACAACCACTAAAATACTTAAATTTGTCGCCAGTTCTGCAATCGTGCCTGAACTTAACGCAGCAAGAGCAATTAACCCCACACTACCTAGTGCAAAACGCTTTGACGTTGATAAACTCAAGTATTCTGTTCGAAAACCATCTGGGTTATAAAGTTGTGCTTGCCACCATCGTGCCATAAATAACGCGAATATCCAGCCAAAAATTGTACCTGCGGCAATAATTCCCGTCATGTAATGCGCGAGAATTTCAATTTGCGGTTGCACATCAAGCGAAGCGTTTGGTGGCGACATTTGAGTTAATAAGTTTTTCCACATTTCGCCCGAATCGGGTTTGAATAATGAAAAACTTAAAATACCCACGCCGCCAAGTATCACCGCGCTTTCAATAGCTAACGCTAATTTTCGACCTGCTCGCAATAAAATCGCAAGTACCCAAATCGGTAGCCATAAAACTACGCCATAAAGCAAAGCAAATTCGACGTTGCCCGCTAAAACACCAAGCGTTCCAAGCGTTGCAACGCCAATACCTAAAACGGTTAAACCTTCGTAAGCTCCAAGGCGTAGCGTCACTAACGCCACTGCGGCTGAGCTAACAATACTGATAGGAGGCATGAACAACGATAACAATGCTAGCGCAATAGCAATCCCAGCGGCTTGCCAGCGTCCACGCATAATTTGAGTTGCTAAAAATCCCATCAGCGTTGTGATTTATTCGTGTGCGTCACAGTATGGCAATAACGCGATATAACGTGCGCGTTTAATTGCTGTGCAGATTTGTCTTTGGTATTTCGCAGGTGTGCCTGTGATACGACTTGGGACGATTTTGCCTGTTTCGGTGATGTAATCGCCGAGTAAGGCTAAATCTTTATAATCAATTTGAACACTGTTTTCTGCGGTAAATGAGCAGAATTTTTTGCGTCTAATGTTGCGTGCCATGTTTAATTCCGTATGAATAGTAAAGGGATTATTCTGCTGAATCGTCAGCATCAAAGTCGTCGCCCGCTTCTTCGCTTTCGGCAGAAACCAATGCGGCTGCGGCTTCACGCGCGGCAGTATCCTTCGCACGCAATTCGGCAGCTTTCGCTTCTTCTGCTGTCGTTGTAGAAATAATTGACGGTTCTGTCACAGCTTCTTCTTGCACTAAAATTAAATTACGCAAAACAGCATCATTAAAACGGAATCCAATTTCAAGTTCATTTAACGCAACTTGATCACATTCAACGTTCATTAAAACGTAGTGTGCTTTATGAAGTTTTTTAATTGGGTAAGCTAATTGACGACGCCCCCAATCTTCTAATCGGTGAATTTTTCCTGATGTAGCCTCAATAACCGATTTATAACGGTCAATCATCGCAGGTACTTGGCTGCTTTGATCAGGGTGTACTAAAAATACAATTTCGTAATGACGCATTGTGTTTCCTTTTGGTTTAAGCCTTCCATCACACATATTCAAAATGGTAAAGCAAGGAGGAGCGAAATGCTCGGTAAAAGAGTGGTGATTATAGAGATTTTTCAGTGAATTGCAAAAACGATAATTAAAAATCGAATGTATTCAAACGCTTTTGAACTGTCGAAATTAAAGAATCAACACTTTCGACAACGGTTGTATATTCAAACTGTCGAATTTTTTCTGTTCCTTCTAAATCAATTTTGCGCGGATACACCATTACTTTTCCACTCGGTGCAGTTGTTTCCATTTCAGGCGCAATATCACAAGGATAAATAATGCTTTCTACGCGACATTTTCCAGCTTGTGAATAAAGATTAGTGACAAGTGAATCTGCAATTCCCAAAACACATTTTGCAATCGTATTTGATGTTGCAGGTGCAAGCACAAATGTGTGGTAATAACCTTTGTAAAAATGCCCAACAGGTGGACATGATGCAGTTTTATCACGATAAACGGGCATTTTTTTTCGCAAATCATCTAGCGAAATGCCGTACATTTTTAAGACTTCTTCGCCAGCTTGACTAACGTATAAATCAACGTTTTCAAGTGTTAGCAAAAATTCAACACATTCTTCAATGTAATGTCCTGAGCCAGTGATTGCCCAAGCTAATCGGGGAGTTGTCATTTTGTTTTACTTTTAGTTTTGAGTTCATTACATCTTAATATCAAAATCGTTATACGTTGTATAATTCGCCATCGACTACATTAAAAAAATACAAAATCATGCTCAAAAACACTCAAAATTTGTTGGATATTATGGCGCAATTGCGACATCCAGAAACAGGTTGTCCGTGGGATGTAAAACAGAATTTTGCGACATTGATTCCTTACGTTATCGAAGAAGCCTACGAAGTTGTTGATGCAATTGAGCGCAATGATTTAGACGATTTACGTTCCGAATTAGGCGATTTGTTGTTACAGGTGGTTTTTCATTCACAAATTGCTAACGAAAACGGATTATTTTCGTTTGACCAAGTTGCCGAAACGATTTCAGATAAATTGATTCGTCGTCATCCGCATGTTTTTGGTGATGCTGTTTTTGAAACGGACGCTGAACGTCACGCTTCGTGGGAACAATCTAAAGCGGATGAACGCAAAGCAAAAAATCCTGAATTAGAAAGTGTGTTATCTGGCGTAGCACGTTCATTACCTGCGCTTTTAGAATGTGAAAAAATCCAAGACCGTGCCGCGCAACATGGTTTTGATTGGAAAACAATTCCACCTGTTTTTGACAAAGTATTAGAAGAATTAGATGAAGTAAAAGAAGCATGGGAATCAGGAAACCAAGCACATATTCAAGAAGAAATTGGCGATTTATTGTTAGTCGTTGTGAATTTATCGCGACATTTAAACGTCAATCCTGAAGTTGCATTAAAACAAAGTACACAAAAATTTTCTAAACGTTTTCAATATATTGAAAAACAGGTTGCGGCAGCAGGGCGCGTTTTAAAAGAGTGTGAATTGGAAGAATTAGACAACTTTTGGAATGATGCTAAACGGGCAATGGAATAATCAATGACAGATTTTAATGAAACTTTCGATGCTGACGAAGTCAAACTCAACAAAAAAACAGAATTATCGTTAATTTGGTTTTTGCCTGTAATTGCAATTTTGGTTAGCGGCTGGTTGATTTATAAATCTTTTTCAGAAAAAGGAGACGTTGTTACGATTAGTTTTCCAACCGCTGAAGGATTGGACGTTGATAAAACGAAAATTAAATACTTAGATGTTGAAGTCGGCAAAGTCACAGCAATCAACATCAATGATGATTTAAAAACCATCGTCGTCACTGCACAAATGAATGCAAATTCAAGTAATTATTTAAAAGAAAATACCCAATTTTGGGTTGTGCGTCCGCAAGTCGGTTTAGGTGGCATTTCAGGTTTAGGGACGTTACTTTCAGGCGCGTATATTGAACTTAAACCAGGTTTGGGTGAGCATATTCATGATTTTAAAGGATTAAGTAATCCGCCACCGTTAAAAGCAAATGCCGAAGGAAAAAAATTCATCTTAGAAACCAATAATTTGGGTTCAATGAAAACAGGAACACCGATTAACTTTCATGGGATTACAGTTGGCGAAGTTTTAACGCATGAACTTTCTGCCGAAGCTGATGCAATTCGATTAACGATTTTTATTCATAAACCTTACGATCAATTTATTCGTAAAAATACCCGTTTTTGGATTGATAGTGGTGTTGATTTATCGGCAAGTGCCGATGGTTTCAAAGTTCGTACTGGACCATTAATTTCGTTATTAAGCGGCGGGATTGCATTTCGTGCATCATCTGAAGACAGCATCGAGACAATTCAACCTGAAGATACGGTGTATCGACTTTATGATAATTATGAAAATTCAACTGAAATTACTTACAAAGATACGTTGCATTATGTAATGTATTTCAATGGTTCAGTGCGTGGTTTAACGGAAGGTGCGCCTGTGCAATTGCGTGGTTATCCTGTGGGGAAAGTATTAAGTATTAGTTTGGAATTAGACGAAAAAACGGCTGATATTCGTATTCCCGTGATTGTGGAATTACAACCTGAACGCATTAAAGAAGTTAATCCTGACGTAGATGTTTCACCAGAAGAAATGGTTAAACAGCTGATTGATAAAGGCTTACGCGCACAATTGCAAACAGGCAGTTTATTAACAGGGCAATTACTTGTTGATTTAGATTTTCATCCACAAAGTAAAATTACGCTGAGTTCAAGACAAGCGTTTTATCCAGAGTTTCCGACAACGGCAAGTTCACTTGACCAATTTACGCACTCGGCAAACATTATTATGGATAAAATTGCAAAATTGCCGCTCGAAAATTTAACGACTGAAATCAATAAAACGTTACAAGGTTTGCAAGGCACAACCACTGCGGCAACAAATACATTGAATAGCGTCAAAGGTACAATGGGAACGGTCGATAAAACGTTAAACTCCGCAGATAAAACGTTAAATACTGCACAAAAAGCCTTGAGTAATTTTGAAGCAGGTGCGACAACACATTATCAACTCGAACAATTGTTACAAGAATTGACGCAAGCCGCGAGTTCGGTGAAACAGTTGACGGATTATTTAGCGCAACATCCTGAATCCGTTGTCAGTGGTAAAACTGAAGAAGGTGAAAAATGAAAAAAATCATTTTGATAAGTTTAGTTCTGTTGCAAGGTTGTGCAACATCACCACCAACGCAATTTTATAGTTTGGAAGCGGTGAATTCACCAATCATTTCATCGACTAATAAAAAACCGTTAATTGGTGTTGCTCAAATTAGTTTGCCAAGTGAATTAGAACGCAAACAAATTGTGACGCGCGATTCGGATGGTACGTTACATTTCGCTGAACAACATCAATGGGCGGCGTTGTTAAAGCAAAACATGACGGAAGTGTTAGCAAAAAATTTAGCGTCACAACATCCCGAGTTTTGGTTTAAAGCCTATCCATGGAGTTTGCTTGGCATGGTGGATTATCGGTTGGTGATTGACGTAACACGTTTAGAAATTGTGTTGGGAAAAATGCTTTCACTTTCTGTTGATTGGACAATTTTGAATGAAAAAACACACACCGTTTTAAAACATGATTCAATGAATTTAGAACAACCATTACACGATGAAACCTATGCAACCTCTGTTAAAAATTTGAATCAATTGCTTCTTAAAATGTCTGAACAATGGGCGGTAACACTTTGATGTATTCGCCACGCGCTTCGCGGTTTGAACCCACAATGAGGCGTTGATTTCCATATTCATCTTGTTCAAGTTGCCCCGAAATTTCGATTATTTCACCATTTTGAGCTTGCCCGACATAAGTGGCTGTAAAACAAACGACTGTTTTAATTTTAGGGTGTGAGATTTTGAATTCGGCGGGATAACAAAACGCACGGGAATCATCTTCCACTTTTGTTTGAATTGTGATTACGCCATGTTTTTGATAAATCGTTTTATCAATTTTATTGGTTTCTACCAAACTTAAATCAAATTTTCGTCCGTTGATTAACCCTTTGTTAAATTTACGTTTTTCATGCCAAACGTAGTCATTAAAACTCAAATCACAATCACGGCGTGCATAACTTTCGCACCAATCATTTTCATTTAATGCCGTTAATAATTTTTGTTGAATTAAATTTTGAACAACGTTTCGACATTGCTGAAACGTGTCTATGTTGTAGCAAACTAAATCAATATCAGACGAGTTTTTTTGTTGTCCGATAAGCAATGAACCCGTTACACCAAATTGATTTAAGTCAATGTCAGTTTGGTCAAATAATTGGCATAAATTCACACAATCCTTCTCAATTTCATCATGTGATAAATTGTCTAAAAGCTGCTTTAAACGTTGTTTGGGTTGATGATGTTTAGTGATATTTTCGACTGAAACGGCATGTAAATCGGCATCAAATTCGGTCGAATGAAAAAGATAATCAGGATAACGTGTTGCGAGTAATTCATTTGCCTCGTCAGTTTGTACTTTGCGCCACGTTCCATTTTCATTTTGAACGTAACGCAAAAAACAACGTACTTTTCCATTTTCTAAACCTTCTGCTACGATGGCAAAAAGTAAGCCTTCAACCGTTTCGATAAACGCTTTGGGTAAAAAAATCATAATTTATACAATGGTTGTAATGCGTCAGTTTTGGCATGAGTTGTTAATTTTGCTCGTGCATTATTTTCGCTAAATGTTTTGAATAATTCTTTACCTTGCCAAATTTGCGATTCTTTCGCATAAAGTGAGGCATTGAGATTCAGAATTTCATCACGCAAACGCGCTTCGCAATGTGGGGCAATTGCGCCTAAACTGATTTCATTAAATTGCCATTTTCCCCATTCGAGTAAGGCGATTTTTGCGGCATTTGCATCGTTATTTGCACAAGCTGTTTTTAGATTTTTTACGCACGCGGTTAATGAAATTTCTACTGGAGATTCTTGGATTTCTGAAATGTCTTTGGGCGTAACGTTTCGTTTTAAAAACCAAAATCCGACCGTTATCAACCAACCAAGCGTTGAAAAAATAGCAATACTTTGCCAAATAAAATCATTTTTCGGTGTTTCTGAAATCAGATTTTGAATGACTGGTGCTGGCTCTATAGATGTTGTTGGAATTTGTTTTTCTTCAACAACATCAGGTGTTGCAGGGATTTGAGGTGCATTTTCGTTGTCCGCAACGGTCAGATTCATTTCGGGTAATGTTGCTGTTTCTACTTTTTGAGAAAGTGTGTTAAACCATGAAACTTGAATTTCAGGCAAGGTGTAATCGCCTGCTTTATTTGGAATAAAAACAACACTTTCTTCTCGACTTGCGACAATGCCATTAGATGTTTTATCTTCATGTAACACAGGTTGTGCGGGATGTGATTTAAGTTGCGAATCGTTTTTAACATTGTTTAATTCGGGTAATTGCCCAAGCATTGCGCCATTTGCAACCAATTTTATTGTGCGTGTTAGTGGTTCACCCACTTTCGTTTGTGAGAAATTGCCCGACCACGTTTGCGTTAATTCTACATTTTCAGCTGAAAGCCAATGTGATTCTTTAAATGTTGTGGGTGTTGGTTGCACGTTTAACGTTATCGAATCGGATTCGACAATTTGATGTTTTGTCATTGACGTGCCGAAAAATGATTGTCGTCCATGAACAAGAACATCCGCCGTTAAAATAAGCGGTTTAATAATTACCGTGCCACTTTTTTGAGGAAAAATAGCGTAATTTTGTTCGATAACTTCGTATGTCATTCTGTTTATTTGTGTGCTGTATTTTTTATCCCCTAACTTTTCAATAACCGCATCATTTAATTCAGGTTCTTTCAAACTTGCATTAGTCCAACTGACGCGCCGATACAATTTCACTGTGTACAGCACTTGTGATTGAACGAATGGTTTTTTGGTATTCACCTCAACTTTTAAAAATAAATTATCATCATTTTGTATCGTTTTATTATCAGAACTTGGCAAAATTTTAATGGGCGTGGCGCGACTTAAATCTTTTCCAAATTTGATAATGGGAATGGTTGTATTACCTGAATCTTTTGCTGTAACCGTCTCAACCCATTGAGTTATGTAATTGGATTTTCCATTTATCAATGTCATTTGACTGCTTTTACTTTCATTTTGAATCGTAAAATCTTGCTCTAACGGACTGAAATCGGGGTCATCATCAGGAGATTCGTTAGCAGTGAAAGTGATTTGAAACGTTTCATCGACGCTGACAGGGTTTCTGTCAACTTCAACTGTAATGTCAGTGGCAAAAACGTTGGTTGAAAAACCTGCTAACCAAAGTGAGAAAAATAGAATGAAAAGAGGCATTTTCTAAACGAATAATGAAGTGGCGCACAAACCGAGATTTGTACGCCGAATGAAATTAGAGGAAATCGCGGATTAACACTTCAGCAATTTGAATACTGTTTAACGCCGCGCCTTTACGGATATTGTCAGAAACGACCCATAAATCAATGCCGCGTGGATGTGAAATATCTTCACGAATACGGCTTACAAATGTTGCATCTTGACCAGCCGAATGTGTTACCGCTGTTGCATAACCACCATTTTCACGTTCATCAATAACGGTTACACCGTTCGCTTTTTCGAGCAATTGTCGTACTTCGTTAGCGGTGATTTTATCGCGTGTTTCAATGTGTACGGCTTCGGAATGTCCGTAAAAAACAGGCACGCGAACGGCTGTTGCATTCACCAAAATGTTTTTGTCGCCCATAATTTTTTGCGTTTCCCACACCATTTTCATTTCTTCTTTGGTGTAGCCGTTGTCCATAAAGACATCGATTTGCGGCAAGACGTTGAACGCGATTTGGTGCGGATAAACTTTTGGTTCAGGCTTTTTAGAATTAAAAATTCCCATCGTTTGCTGACCTAATTCTTCAATCGCTTCTTTGCCCGTGCCTGAAACGGCTTGATACGTCGCCACGTTAATGCGTGTAATGCCAACCGCATCGTGAATCGGTTTTAACGCGACAAGCATTTGAATCGTCGAGCAATTTGGATTCGCGATAATGCCGTGATTTTTATAATCAGCAATCGCTTGTGGATTGACTTCTGGAACGACGAGCGGAATGTCATCGACGTAGCGAAATTGCGAGGTGTTATCAATCACGACACAACCAGCCGCCGCGGCAATTGGCGCGTAAATTTCCGAAACCGATGCACCAGGTGAAAACAAACCAATTTGCACTTTTGAAAAATCAAAAGTCGCCAAATCTTGCACAACCAATGTGCCACCTTTGAATTCAACACGTTTTCCTGCCGAATTTGCGCTGGCAAGTGCATAAACTTCGCCAACAGGGAAATTACGTTCGGCTAAAATTTCGAGCATGGTTTCGCCGACTGCGCCTGTTGCGCCAACGACGGCGACGTTATACGTTTTAGTCATTTTTAACTCCGATTTTTCAAAGCAGTCACCACCGCATCACCCATTTCTGAGCAACTCACTTTGGTCATGCCTTCTGAATAAATATCCACTGTGCGAACGTTCGCATCAAGCGCATCATTTACCGCTTGTTCAATACGCGCTGCCGCCACTTCATTGTTGAAGGTGTAACGCAACATCATTGCCGCTGACAAAATTGTGGCTAATGGATTTGCAATGTTTTTGCCTGCAATATCAGGCGCAGAGCCATGAATTGGCTCATACATGCCTTTGCCCGTTTCATTGAGTGATGCAGATGGCAACATACCAATTGAACCTGTAAGCATTGACGCGCAATCTGACAACACGTCGCCGAACAAATTGCTAGTTAAAATCACGTCGAATTGTTTTGGCGCACGGACGAGTTGCATTGCCGCGTTATCAACATACATGTGTGAAAGTGCAACGTCGGGATATTCTTTGCCCACTTCGGTAACGATTTCGCGCCAGAATTCAGTGCATTCGAGAACGTTTGCTTTATCAACAGAACATAATTTTTTATTGCGTTTTTGCGCGATTTTGAATGCCGAATGTGCGATACGGCGGATTTCAGATTCGGTATAAGTTGCGGTGTTGAAACCTTGGCGTTCACCGTTTTCTAAAACACGAACACCGCGTGGTTGACCGAAATAAATGCCACCCGTGAGTTCGCGCACAATCATCAAATCTAAACCAGAAACGATTTCGGGTTTTAAGGTTGAAGCATCGGCAAGTTGTGGGTATAAAATCGCAGGACGTAAATTTGAAAATAAATTTAACGTTGAACGCAGCAAGAACAGATATGGCTGAAAGAGCACGGCGGGGCGGTTCGTTTTGCCAGTACACAGAATTATCCTCCTTTTGAATTCACCGGCGAAAGCGGCGAATCACT
>CAIVBX010000263.1 GCA_903904275.1 uncultured Pseudomonadota bacterium | reverse complement strand
TGTGAAAATAACCAGTATGACTTGTTCAAGAATTTTGCTGATATTATTGATTTGATGGTCAATTTCGTGAATTAGAAAAAAAACACTTAACAACACCATGCTGATAATGAAAAAAGCCACATAACCGTTATATTTTCCATTTGGATTTTCTAACACATCATAAAAAAAGGCTTTTGTATTTTGATATCGTACTGACGTTTTTAAAAAATACGCAAATTTAACAATCATTGAAAAGATGCTTTAGTCGTTTTGTGAGAAATAAAAAGAACAATGGCGAGAATAACTAATAACCAACTTGCGACTAACAAGCCAATTACGCCATCATAATGGCTCACTAAAAAAGAATATGACGTATTGAAATCCACATTACTTGTCGATTTACTCATGCGAATTTGAAAAACCCAACCCGCGTGACAACCAATACACATTGCTAAATTCATGTCGCTGCGTAACCGCAACATTCCTAAAAATAATCCTACGGCGCACAAAGCAAAAAATGCTGTCGGTTCTTGCATAGCAAAAACGTTGTGATATGCCTCGCCTAATAATTTAAAACTATTCGTTAAACTGAGAAATTCTTCTGAAATCGGCGATTTACTATCAAGAAAATGCAACCCCGCATAATAAATAGAGCTGATAAAAACAGCAGAAAGAACAGGTTGATATTTTCTTAAACTGGTAAGTAATAATCCGCGAAATACCGATTCTTCAACGATTCCAATTAAAACCGCTAATCCAAAAGCGATACCGAGTTTTTTCAAAATCCATCCTGTTGTCCACGCTTTTGTCATGTCGAAAGAATGAATTCCTAAAAAATGAAATATGAAAAATACAGGCAACAAAATCAACAAACTCAATCCAAAACCGCGCCAAAATTGTTTAAACATCAATTTGAATGGTGCGTAACCCAGCATTTCCGAATTTAAACTTAACCATTTTGAAATGGGAAAAATACTCAGCAATAACATAATTTGCGATAAGCGAATCATCAATTTCCGCAAAATCGTCGCATCATTAAAACTCAGTGCAATCAAATAACTAAAGACACACGCGCAGCACGTTATCACCAATAAAATTAAAATTGGCATAAGTGCATAAAAAATTGAACGTAACATTATTGAAAATCGCCCCACAACATTTGCACAGCCGATAATGCCGCGAGTGATGCCGTTTCAGTGCGTAAAATTCGTGCGCCTAAACGAACAGGAATAAAACCCGCTGCTTTTGCCATTTCGCGTTCTTGCGCTG
Source organism: uncultured Pseudomonadota bacterium (assembly GCA_903904275.1). Classification (GTDB taxonomy): domain Bacteria; phylum Pseudomonadota; class Gammaproteobacteria; order Methylococcales; family Methylomonadaceae; genus UBA10906. Next base: position 9,276 of record CAIVBX010000263.1, on the reverse strand, counting down.
AAAAACCACCTTCAGGACCTGTTAATAAAGCGACAGAATGATTTTCGGGCGAAAGTTGAGCAAGCGTTTTTTCAGCGTAAGGGTCTAAAAATACTTTTAAACCGCCCTGCTCTTTTACCCAAGAATTGAATGTTGAAACGGCTGAAAAATCAGGAAGCACTGTGCGTCCACTTTGTTCAGCAGCGTGTTGAATAATTTTTTGCCAATGTTGCCAGCGTTGTGATTTTTTTTCGTCTTTAAATTGCACAACACAACGTTCAGTTATCAACGGTGTAATTGAGGTTGCACCTAATTCAACGGCTTTTTGAACTGAAAAATCCATTCTATCGCCGCGTGAAATCCCTAAACCTAAGTGAATTTTTAAATGTGATTCAACTGAACGTTCAACAAAATTTTCCAATTCAACTCGTACTAATTTGCGACTGACTTCAACCACCTTTCCGAAAAATTCGCCGCCTGTTCCGTTAAATAAAATTATTGGCGCATCATTTTTTAATCGTAAAACACTTCGAGCGTAATGCGCGTTATCATCATCTAATTCGAGTGTTGCGTTAATTTTTAATATAGCGGTTGTATAAAGCCTTGAAATTCGCATTTTTTATTCTTCAAAAATAGCGGCATTCAAATTTAATGCACCACTAAAAATAGATTTGTCTTTCACAAAACCGAATTTTGTACCATTTAAATTCGTGCCATGAAAATTTACATTTTCTAACGTTGCGCCGCTTAAATCTGCCATTGTTAAATCCGCACCGCTCAAATTTGCACCTGACAAATCAGCACGTTTCATTAACGCACGATTCAAATTTGCATTGGTTAAATTAGCATTTGATAAATTTACGCTGTTCAAACTAACGCGCATTAAACCCATGGGCTGATTTTTCATATCAACACCCCAATTTGCATTGGTTAAATTTGCGCCTTTTAAATTAGCTCTATCTAAATTTGCAATAAATCGACTACCGTTTAAATTCGCACCACTTAAATCAGAATCCATCAAACTTACGCCGAAAATACTGGTATTTGACAAATTTGCTCTCGCAAAATGAATACGAGTCATCACTGTTAAATCTAAATTTAAATCTGATAAATTGCTGTCATTTAAATTGGCATCGCGTAAATCTGTTCCCCATAAGTCCGCATGGCGAAAATCTAAATTAGACAAATCAAGCGTGCGGAAATCTTTGCGTCTTAAATCCGCAATATGTGCTTTATCTGCATTTTTTAGTTTTTGTTCAATTTCGTCACGAGTTAAATCTGCGGCAAATATATTTAAACTCAATGTAAATGCAGCAAAACCTAACGCTATTTTTTGTAATTTCATTTTTCGCTCCCGAAAATGACTGCCGATGAAATAAGAAGAATGCGAATTATTAGCTAAAAATTTAACTTTGTTGAAATTTTACCATAAGTCGCATTAAGCTCTTAATTCACGGCAAGTAATCGCCGTTAGAGAAAAATTACATTGTCAAACGAACTCCAATCCAACCCGCACGCGGCGCAGCAGGTGACACAAAACGTCCATCATTGTATTTATCACCCAAAACATCACTTGCCTGACCATAAACCCCAAACGTATTGTAGTTAGTATCAAAAATGTTATTTACTTTGCCGAACAGCGCGAAATTTCTAGTGAATTTGTATTCAGCCGTGCCATTGAAAACCCAATAACCACCTAATGCTTTTGTCATGTTGGTTTCATCACCACGGAAAAATTGTTGTCCGCTGTACATTCCATTGATTCCCAACGAGGCTTTTTTCCATAAATCCACACTCAATGCAGCTTTGAAAACGTGTTCAGGAAGCGAAGCGATTTTATCGCCTTTTTGAACTTGCACAATTTCATCAGCATTCAACGGATTTTGAATGTTGAAACCGTCCAAATAACGCGCATTTAAATAAGTGTAATTTGTTGAAAAATGCCAATCATCAATCGTGCTGAAAAGACTTTCTTTATCAATTGATGTTCCCGCTTCAATCCCATAACGACGTGTTTCTCCGACGTTGCTGAAATAACCTTGACTAGCAAGATTTCCAGCGCGATGAAAAATAATATCGTCATGATTGATTGTGTGGAAAAAACCTAAATTCCAATTCATTTTACCATCGACTAATTTATTCAAATTACCACGAAAACCACCTTCCCACGTTTTCGCCACAACTTGATTTAACGGTGGATCAGAAACAAACGAATTTGGTAATTTACAAGGCGCATCAGGGTCTGCACAACTTAATTCCATAGCTGTTGGCGCACGCGCGGATTCGGAGTAATTTCCATAAACCGTTACGTTATCAACCAATTTATATGTCAAACCCACAGATGGATTTAAACGCTCAAACGTGTGATGTCCGTTTAAGTTTTTTTCATTGTCATTGATATATTTATCTTGCATATCAACAGTGATGTGGTTGTAACGCCCTGCAACCGTCGCAGCAAGTTTATCGGTAATTGAAAACGTATCGGTTAAAAATACGCCAACCGCTTCTGTTCCCGCGTGCAAACGAACTTTCGATTCATCAACAAAAACACCGCTTCCAATTGTGCCTCTATCTGCGGTTAATGAACCGAGTTCGGTATCTGCCGAATAATGAATTTCTGACACGTCATAACTCGTTCCAACGGTTAAATTATTTCCGTGTTTGAATAAATCGCCAGTGAAAGCAGTTTGCAAACTTCCCCCTTTTCCACGCATTTGGGTTGCGCTTGAATTTCGGGTTGCGCCTTCGACAGCATCATTTGCCAAAATAATATTTCCATTTGTATCCATTACAGGTGTTTCGTCGCTACACAATAAACCAGAACCATTGGCACAAGCCGCGTAATCGCTGTTATCACCGTTAAACGTTTTCATCCGATTTTGTCGAAAATAGCCATTTCCACTGACTTCAATGTTATCTGTTACGTCATAACTACCAGAAAGTTCTGAAAAAAACATTCGTGTAATGGTTTGGTCAAGATGCGTAAAAATCGCTTTGCGGTTTTCGTTCAATAATTGAATTGGTGTCGCGCCATTTCCAAGCATATTGTTATCGTTTCCACCCAGCGTTAAATCGAGCGAACCTTTATCACCGCGCCAACTTAATGTGCCAAAAGCTCTATCCGCTTTCGTTGGTGAAAAATTGCGCCAACCATCTTCATCAAAATGATTTAAATCTAAAAAATAGCCCCACGTTCCATTATTCCAACCTGTCGTGAGTTCTTCAGAAATTCGACCAAATGAACCGCCATAAACTTCAACTTGATGTTTTGGCGCGGAAAAACCTGTTTTCGTTTTAATCGCAAGCGAACCTCCAAGCGAATTCAAACCATAAACAGGATTCGACGAATACATCGCCATCGAATCGATTGCGCCTTGTGGCAATAAATCCCAATTCACACTATCGCCAAATGGTTCGTTAAATCGTACACCATTTACATAAGTTGAAAGTCCTTGCGGCATTCCCATTAGTGGCGAAGCAACAAATCCTCGGTAATAAATATCAGGTTGCAACGGATTATTTTGCGCTTCATTGACCGTCACACTTCCTAAATAACGATTCAAATAATCGGCGAGCGAAAGCGATTGTGATTTTTCGAGTTCATCACTTGTGACAGTTTGCACAGGCGTTGGCAATTTATCCGCTTCAATACTTCCACCAAGCGGCGAAACACCGACGATATTCATAATGCCTAAATCGTGCGGTTTGTCTTCGGCAAAAACCGATTGTGAAATAGCAAATGTTAAAAGAGGGTAAATCAATTTGTTCATAAAAAATTATATTTAAAAAGTGTCAACCCTTCGTATCCTAAAGTGACATAACTTGAGATGCTATAGGATTTTTTCCTGAATTCTAAAGTTTAATGCCCATCAGTCGATACGTCATTGATAGTTCAATATATAAAATTCTTGCACTTGCTTATACTGATTAACCATCAAAACCGTGTCAAATGGACTAATTTGATAATAACCACTTGCACTCAATACGTTTTTTGCTGGGTAAAAGAGTGCATCAAAAATTCTTTAATGCAACAAAGCTAACTAAAGAACACTGTCGCAAATTTTAAGGAACAGAGGAAAATTCCAACATGAAAGAACAGAGGAAATCTCGTCGCAACGATTATGAATTGAAATTGCCACTATTACTGCCTGGTGGATTAGGCGCATTGATTCTTGCTGTGTCGAGCCACTTTGCAATAAGTGGCTTAGTCGTGTCAGCCGTCTTAATGGTAATAACCGTAGGACTGTATTTTTGGCACCAAAATAGCTACCAAACTTCATTACAATTCGTTCAACAAGAATTATCAAAAAATTTTCAACAGGAAAATGAACAAAAAATGAAGGCATTACAACAAGAACATAACGAAACGCTTTCGCGCGTTTGCATTGAGCAAGTTCAGAAAAACGACGAACGTGTGCAAATACTTCTGGCAGATTTAGAACAACGTTTTAACGCAGTTTCGCATTTAAGTTTAGAAAAACCAAAATTTGCCGAAACAGAATCTGATTCTATTGAAGCGCGTCTTGAAAATTTAGTACAACATTTTGATTTATGGGCAAATACGCTTTCTGCTCAATCGACAAATTTTGAAAACCTTGAACAATTACAAGACAACGTAGGTTTATTTCCGTTATGTCAGCAAGTCTTGCCCGTTTGGTCAAATCAAATCGAAATGGCAAAAACACACTCCGAAGAATCTGTCGCAAATTTAGCACAACGTTTTGATGCGTTATCACAACGTCTTGATGCGGCGGTTGTCGCCTCACAAGGCACGATGGAAGGTGATCACGGTTCTAAAGAAGGGATTGTTGACTTATTAAAAAGTAGCCAATTGGAATTAGGTTCTATTACCAAAGCGTTAAGTGCTTCGTTAGGCGAAAAGGAGCATCTATTACATTCCATTGAAGCATTATCTAATTTTACTGACAAACTCAGCGGCATGGCTTCAGAAGTCAGTAATATCGCCAATCAAACCAACTTGCTTGCACTCAACGCTGCCATTCAATCCGCACGAGCTGGCGATGCAGGACATGGTTTTTCAGTTGTTGCAGATGAAGTTCGCAAATTAGCACGTTTATCAGGCGGCATTGGTAAGCAAATCAATGAAACGATTGGTTCGGTGAACGACGCTATTGAAGATACGTTACTGATTTCTCATCGTTTTGCTGAACAAGATAAACAAACGCTCAATAAAGCAGAACGCACTATTGATTATGTATTAGGGCATTTTACGCGAGCAGCAGCAGGATTAACCAATTCAGCAGAATTATTGCGTACTGAAAATACGGCAATCAATGACGAAATATCAGAAGTTTTTGTTGAATTGCAATTCCAAGACCGTGTTAGCCAAATTTTAACATTGATTAACAATGACTTGAAAAAACTCGAACAACATTTAAGTGAACTTGAAGAGAAAAAAAGTCAGCACGGTGAAATTGTTTCGCCGATAAATACCGAGCAATGGATAGATGAATTGACCCAAACTTATACGATGGTAGAGCAACACGCCGCCCATGACGGTGTAAAAAATATCGATACACAAACCAGCATTACATTTTTTTAAAGGATACAACAATGGCTAAAACAATTTTATTTGTAGAAGATTCTGCGTCAATGAGACAAGTCATGATGACGACATTAAAACGCGAAGGCTATGACGTAATTACGGCTGTAGATGGTCAAGATGCGTTGACAAAACTCGATGGTAAAAAAATACATTTAATTATCAGTGACGTGAATATGCCAAATATGGATGGCATTACATTTGTGAAAAAAGCCAAACAATTACCCGCTTACAAATTCACGCCTGTCATCATGCTAACAACCGAATCGCAAGAATCGAAAATGAATGAAGGTAGAGCCGCAGGTGTAAAGGCTTGGATTGTAAAACCTTTTCAACCACCACATTTATTAGCGGCAGTTTCGCAACTAATTATGGCGTAACAACTTATCCTCGTTTTGTGAAAATAAAACGGGGATTTTTTTTGAATAAACGATAGAGGCGAATCATGCCGAAAAATACAAAAGAAAATAATCGAATCATTATCGAAGGTGAATTAACCATTTATACCGTTTCAGAGTTAAAAGATAAGTTAATTGCAGGATTATTAACGAATGAAGAACTCGAGGTTGATTTATCTGCCGTCGATGAATTTGATGGCGCAGGATTACAACTACTAATTGCAATGAAACAGGGGGCAAAGGCGTTAAATCGTACCTTGCGACTAACAGGACACAGCCAAGCCGTATTAACACTTTTAGCATTATCGGGTTTAGAAAGTTTTTTCGGCGATCCATTACTATCTGTTCAACCCAAAAATGAGGAGGAAATGGCATGACTATTTCAGATGAGTATTTAGAAACCTTTGTTGTTGAATGTAGAGAATTGCTTGAACAGATGGAAGAATCGCTGTTAGCCATCGAACAAGACCCCACAAATTCAGAAATTCTTAACGCTATTTTTCGCGCGGCACACACCATTAAAGGGTCGGCTGGGTTATTTGGTCTCGAATTTATAGTTGAATTTACCCATATCGCAGAAAGCGTTTTAGATCGCGCTCGTAGCGGCGAAGTGATTATAAATTCATCACTTGCGGCATTATTCATTGAAGTACACGACCATTTAGGTAATTTGGTTGACCTTGTGGTTGCAGGCAGTGAACCATCGGATGAATTGAAAGCATTTGGCAAACGCATCACCAATCAATTACAAGTTTATTTAGGTGGTTCAGGGGCAGAACCCGAAGTGCATCGCCCTGTTGTTCAACAAGCAAAAACAGAAATCACAGCAGAAAATAAAGCCGACATTGTGGCTTCAGAGTGCTGGCATATTTCTTTACGTTTTGGCATTGATGTTTTCAGAAACGGCATGGATCCTTTCTCATTCGTGCGTTGTCTGTATTCATTAGGCGAAGTTGTGGAACTTGTCACGATTATTGATGCGATTCCTTCTGCCGAAGATTTAGATCCCGAATCGTGTCATTTAGGTTTTGAAATCAGTTTCCGCAGTGATGCAGAAAAAATTGCGATTGAAAATGTTTTCAATTTTGTACGCAGTGATTGTGTTATTCACATCTTGCCACCTCATAGCAAAATTTCAGAATACCAAGATTTCATTAGAGATTTACCTGAACAGGAAATGCGTTTAGGCGAAATTTTAATCCAGTGCGGAACATTGACTCAGGAAGAATTAGATGATGTTTTGCTTATTCAATCTGTACTTACAGACGATGAACCACCTCGCCCTATCGGTGAGGTATTGGTTCAGCAACAATTAGTCAGTCCGCCCGTCGTTGAAGCGGCACTCAAAAAACAAGAACAAGTCAAAGAACACAAAAAAACCGAAGCAAATTTGATTCGTGTCGATGCTGACAAACTCGATGAACTTATCAATTTAGTCGGCGAACTTATTATTGCTGGTGCTGGAACAAATCTGATTGCGCGAAATGCTGGCATGACAAACCTAATGGAATCAACGGCAACGTTATCTCGATTAGTCGAAGAAGTCCGCGATTCTGCATTAGCGTTGCGAATGGTTCAAATCGGAGGCACGTTCAACCGCTTCCAGCGCGTTGTGCGTGATGTGAGCAAAGAACTCGGTAAAGACATCGACTTAGTTATCAGCGGCGCAGAAACTGAACTTGATAAAACAGTTGTGGAAAAAATCGGCGACCCACTCACCCATTTAGTGCGGAACTCAATGGATCACGGTATCGAATCCGCAGATGTTCGGATTGCACGAGGCAAACCTGCAAAAGGCACGCTCAAACTCAATGCTTATCACGATGCAGGCAGTATTGTCATTGAAGTTAATGACGATGGTGGTGGTTTGAACAAAGCAAAAATCCTAAGTAAAGCTGTCGAACGTGGCTTAGTCGCCGAAGGTGCAACGCTAAGCGACAAAGAAATTTACAACCTTATTTTTGAAGCAGGATTTTCTACCGCTGATGCCGTTAGCAATTTGTCAGGGCGTGGCGTAGGAATGGACGTGGTGCGGAGAAATATCCAAGCACTACGCGGCAGAATCGAATTAGACAGCAACGAAGGTCAAGGTAGTACCGTCCGCATTCGATTACCACTGACGTTAGCCATTATCGACGGCTTTATGGTTGGTGTGGGAAATACCATTTTTGTGATTCCGTTAGACATGGTTGTTGAATGTATCGAATTGAGAGCATGGGCAAGTGATGGTGGTGATGGGCAATATCTTAATTTGCGTGGTGAAGTGTTGCCATATCGACGGTTGCGCGATTACTTCGAGACAAATGGTGACATCGTACAACGTGAAAATGTCGTGGTTGTACGTTATGGCGAACATAAAGCTGGCTTAGTGGTAGACAAACTTATGGGCGAATTCCAAACCGTGATTAAGCCTTTAGGCAAATTGTTTTCAGGCGAAAAAAGCATCGGTGGTTTTACAATTCTTGGCAATGGCGAAGTCGCGTTAATCGTGGATATTCCTGGTCTTATGCACCAAATTGAACACGAAAAAGAAGCAGGAATAACTGCCGTTACATCATTGCAACATCAAAATGTGACCTAGGTTTTCACACAGGTTCTAAATTTTGAACCGTTTCAATTCGATAACAAAAGGAGAAATTAAAATGACAATTACAAACAAAATGATTTTGCTTGTGTGCGCGGCGATTTTTGGCTTGATTAGTCTAGCGGGGCTTGGTCAAAACAAGATGGATTCAGTCTACGAAAAAACCAACTTCTCAAATGTCAATAGCATCCCCAGCATCGTTACACTTGATAAGGTTGTTGTATGGGTGGGACGTTTGCGTGTTCGTGTATATCGTCATGTACTAAATACCGATGCGGTTAAAATGCAAGAAATCGAATCCATAATTGTGGATGCGAAAAGTAACATTTCAAAGGAACTAAAAGACTATGAAAGCTGCTGTATTGCAGATGACAAGGATAGGCAATTATTGTCCAATGATATGAATGCTTACAATGAATACCTTAATGGCGTAGAACAAATATTGAGTCTTTCTCGTGACAACAAGACTGAGCAAGCGCGTGATATAGCGGCGAAATATGCGCCTTTAGCTGAAAAAATTAGTGCGGCACTAGACGCTCACATGGATTACAACGTCGAATTGGCAAAGAAATCAGCAGATAAGGCAGTCGTAGCAAAAACCGAAGCAACTCAAATGTTTGTCATCATCACGATATTGGTTGTTTTAGTAACTGCATTATTAGGTTGGTTCATTGTAAGCAGTTTGCGCCATCAATTAGCAGGCGTGGTAACTACATTAAGAAAATTGTCACAAGGGGATTTCACAGTTAATG
>CAIVBX010000262.1 GCA_903904275.1 uncultured Pseudomonadota bacterium | reverse complement strand
GCGTATGTTTATGGTCACGAGTTGCGAATCGAGTTTTGTTAGTTTTAAGTTCGTTTGAAGTCCGAAGCCAAGACGATTTATATCGTGAAATTCAAAAAATCAATTGGTTTGAACATTTCAACGCAGAAGACAGTTTTGCAGTGTCGTTTAGTTCTAAAAATTCAACGGTGATTACCAATAGCCATTTTGGCGCGTTAAAAGTCAAAGATGCCATTGTTGACCAAATGCGAACAAAATTTGGCGTGCGCCCAAGTATTAACACGGAACGCCCCAATTTACGAATCAATGTTCATTTGAACGGAGAAAAAGCCGAATTGAGTTTGGATTTATCGGGAGAAAGTTTGCATCGACGCGGTTATCGAGATGTCAGCATTGAAGCTCCGATGAAAGAAAATTTAGCGGCGGCAATGTTGTTGCGTTGTGGTTGGCAAAAATTGGCAGAGCAGGGCGCATCACTTTTAGATCCAATGTGCGGTTCAGGAACATTACTTTTAGAAGCCGCAATGATTTCCGCCGATGTTGCACCTGCGTTGGGACGTGAGTATTTTGGATTTTTAGGTTGGAAAAAACACGACAAAGACTGCTGGCAAAATTTAAGACGTGACGCGGAATGGCGAAAAATTATTGGTATCAAAAAATTATCAATGATTATCGGTTTTGATAAAAACAAAAACACGGTTCACACCGCCCTAAAACATGTTGCCAATGCAGGTTTCGAAGGAAAAATCCACATTGAGAGACGTGATATTTCAGACGCAAAACCACCCGCAAGTTGGCAAAAAGGTCTAGTCGTTTGTAATCCGCCTTACGGTGAACGTTTGGGCGATGAAGCCGAAACAGCCGTTTTATACGAACAATTCGGGCAAACTTTGAAAAATAATTTTGTCGGGTGGCAAGCGGCGTTAATTATTAGTAATCCTGAGTTAGGTTTTCGGTTGGGGATTCGTTCGCAAAAACCGATTACGTTATTTAACGGTGCGTTGGAATGTCGATTGTTGCGTTTAAATATTGAAGAAAAAGCGTTTTTCATACCAAAAGAAAAAACCTTTGAAACGAAAATTGAAGAAATGCCGATTGAATCACGCATTGAGCAAATTATCGAAATCGTAGAAGAAAATACAGAGAAGTTCGATGCACCGATGTTTGCTAATCGTTTGCAAAAGAATTTCAAAAAATTGTCTAAATGGGCAAAACAAAATGCTGTTTTTGCTTACCGCGTTTATGATGCCGATTTACCTGAATATGCAGCAGCAGTCGATATTTATAACTGCACTGATAAAACATGGGTGAATATTCAAGAATATCAATCTCCAAAAAGCATTGATGAAGAAAAAGCCAATGCGCGTTTAGCAGGTTTATTGGCAGAAACTCCACACGTTTTAAATGTGCCGAAAGAACAGATTTTGCTGAAAATTCGTCGCAAACAACGCAATACTGACCAATACGAAAAACAAGCTGAATCGGACGTTTTTCATGAAATTATTGAAGGCGGTTGTAAATTGCTGGTGAATTTTGAAAATTATTTAGATACGGGATTATTTTTAGATCATCGTCCGATTCGTCTACAAATTCAAAAAGAAGCTAAAGGAAAACGGTTTTTAAATTTATTTGCCTACACAGGAAGTGCCACTGTTCATGCCGCAGTGGGTGGCGCAAGCGTGACGACAACGGTTGATATGTCAAACACTTATTTACAGTGGGCAAAAAATAATTTAGCGTTAAATTCAACGACAGGGCGACACGAATTTATTCAAGCCGATTGTGTTGAATGGCTTGCCAAAGAAGCGAAAACCGCCGCTCGCCAATATGATTTGATTTTTTTAGATCCGCCAACATTTTCAAATTCAAAAAAAATGGACGATGTGTTTGATGTACAGCGTGATTACATCCAACTGATTCAGAATTCAACAAAATTGTTAACCGAAAAAGGTGTGCTGTATTTTTCGACAAATTTTAGACGATTCAAATTTGATGAAAGTTTGTTTAAACATTTACAAATTTCAGACATTACCGCGCAAACCATTCCTATTGATTTTGCGCGGGATATGAAAATTCATTATTGTTGGAAAATTACCGCAATTTAAAATAATTCACAGCTTCTGACAGCGCATTGGCTTGTTCTTTTAAGTTATTCGCTGTTACGGCAGATTGTTCAACTAAAGCAGCGTTTTGTTGTGTCATTTCTTCCATATTTAAAACAGCTTCATTTGCTTGGCTGATTCCGACATTCTGTTCTTGTGATGCTGCGTTAATTTCAGCAATCATGTGTGT
>CAIVBX010000261.1 GCA_903904275.1 uncultured Pseudomonadota bacterium | reverse complement strand
CACGAACAAAAATATCTTCATTTTCATCAGGCAAACCATGAATACCGCCTACATTTTCACTGTTCACAAAACCACAAAATAGCGTAATGTGTTCCGACGAACCACCAGGCGACAAATAAAATGTGTTGATTTTAATAAGTTCTAAAATTTCACAACCAGCTTCTTCAATTGATTCACGTCGCGCCACGTCTTCAGGTGTTTCGTTTTCTTCCATAATGCCCGCGACAATTTCAATCAACCACGGTGTATTGATAGGATTTTTTACCGCGCCAACTCGAAATTGCTCAATTAAAATCACTTCATCTCGATTTTTGTCGTACAAAATCACCGCAACACAGTTATTTCGTACAAATAATTCTCGATGAATTTCACCGCTCCAACCACCTGCAAATAATGTGTGTTGCAAATGGTATTTTTCCATGCGGAAAAAGCCATTATAAAGGGTGTCTTGGTTTAGAATTTTCACGTCTTTTTTCATGTTACAATCACGCCATTCAAAGGTTTTAAAGGAAAAATCGATGGCAAACAATAGACCACTCTCACCACATTTACAAATTTACCGATTACCGATTACAGGCATCATTTCGATTACACATCGAATCACAGGCGTATGTTTAACAGTGGGAATAATCGGTTTAGTTTTCATGCTGGTACAAATCAAAAATGGCATGTTATCGTTGTTGGATATGCAAATGCTGTTACATACTTTGCCAATGCAACTTGTTTTGAGTGGTTTTATTTATGCCTTGATGTTTCATTTGTGTCATGGCGTAAGGCATTTGTTTTGGGATTTAGGCAAAAGTTTTTCACCAGAAACATTTATGCGTTATGCCTTGATTGAATTGTTTGCCTCGATATTTTTGACAGTTTTAGCATTGATGGTGATTTTATGAATCCAACACAACATTGGTGGATGCAACGTTTAACCGCTATTTTATTGTTGCCATTATCGTATTGGTTAATTCAATTTTTAAACTTAACACTTAACGCGAACTATTTTGAAATACTGGAATGGCTTGCTACGCCATTGAATAAGATTGCGTTAATTTTATGGTTTTTAATCGTTTGTTATCATGCTGCACTTGGCTTGCAAGTGGTTTTGGAAGATTACGTTTCACATCGCGATTATCGATTTGCAGCTATTTGGACAGTCAATTCAATTTTTGGCATTTTAGGATTAAGCGCAGTTGTATTATTGCTGCAAATTTAGGTCAAATATGGATATGAAAACGCCCGCATTTATTCTCGATGAATCTCAGTTAATTTCTAATTTAACGCAACTTTCCCAAATTCGTGAACAATCAGGTTGCAAGGTTTTGTATGCCATGAAAGCCTTGCCGTATTCGCGTGTTTTGGAAATAGCAAAACCGTTTGTTGATGGTTTTGCGGTGAGTTCTTTATTTGAAGCTCAACTCGCGCAAGAAGTGTTAGCAGGACAAGGCGAAGTCCATTTGACAACGCCCGCGTTAATTGCGGAAGAATTGTATGAATTAACGACGCTATGTTCACACATCAATTTCAATTCGTTGACACATCACGAGCATTATTCGCCTATTGTTCAAACTGAAGCCTCAATGGGGTTGCGCGTCAATCCTAAATTGTCTTTTGTGAAAGACGACCGTTTTAATCCGTGTCGGCGTTATTCAAAATTAGGCATAGATATTGATACGCTTTGGAAATCGAATTGTTTGGAATCTGAAAAAATTAGCGGTTTGCATTTTCACACTGTTTTTTCAGCGACTAATTTCACGCCGTTAATTCAAACGATTGAAAAATTGCGTAATTATTTTGGAAAACGTTTAGAAAAATTGCATTGGCTCAATTTTGGCGGTGGTTATTTATTTCACAGTATTTCAGATTGTCAGCCATTTATTGATTTAGTGATTCAATTGCGTCGTTAATTGAATGTGGCAATTTATATCGAAATTGGCAATGGCATTGTTGGAAATGCAGCGCAAATTGTCGCCAGCGTGATTGATGTTTTTGAAAGCGACGGCAAAACGGTTGCCATTTTAAATACTTCTATCAATCACAATCCCGAAGTATTTGAATTTCAACGCACGCCAATTATTTTAGAACACGATGCAAAAGGCAATTACAGCGCGATTTTAGCGGGTGGAACGTGTTTGGCAGGTGATATTTTTGGTGAATATCGATTTAAACATCCTTTGCAATTAGGCGATAAAATCACATTTAACAACGTCGGTGCATATACGTTAATCAAAGCCAATCGTTTTAACGGACATAATTTACCAAGCATTTATTTACGACACATCGATAACCGTCTGGAATTACTCAAAAATTACACTTACAACGATTATCAACAACAGTGGCAACTTTCATAATTTTCAACCAACTTAAAAATGACACTTATTCAAAAACGCTTTTCTGAAATTTTCAATGTATTACCTTATTCAGAACAAAATATCTTGTTAATTTTATCTGTAACGTATGCCCCGACAGGACAATTGAATTTAACAAATCTCATTAAAAACGTCGGTTTTGACGCGGAAACACAAAAAACGGTAAATCGTGATTTTAAAGAGCGTTTTCAAAAAATGGGTTTTCTCATTTCCACTAATGAAGGTTGGCATTGTCATCGTGAAATTTGTGATGGCTTAATCAAAATTGCGCTAACCAAACCGTGGTTTAATCGATTAGCACAACAAATTATTATGGAGCGCGAAAATCCCTACGCGCCACCGAAACAAATTCTTTTTCAGCAACTTAAAAAGTTACGATTATTTTTATATCAAGGTAATGAAACAGGTTTTGAAGCCAATATCGCGTTGCTTTACAACAATTCTGGTGATTATTTTAAAGGCGTGATGTCAGAATTGTTTTTTGAAAATTTTGATAAAGAATGGTTTATGTTGTTGCCGAAAGGTATTCGATTTGCTGTTTTGAAATATACGCTTTGGAGTGATTATTTTTCGTTTGATGCAACCTCCATTTCTAATAAATATAAAATTTATGAACTACTTGAAGAATCATTTGGTCATGTAAAAACGAATAACGATGAAATTACCCATTTAGTGATTGAACAACGTTTATTTCGCGGAAATGACAAAAATGCTCAAAATACGTTATTACAAGATCATTCCGCAGAGGGTTTGAAATTAAGTGCCATGTTGGCGATTTTGCAAAATCGTTATGATGATTCTCTCGAATTATTTACGCAAGCCTTAAAAATAATTCGTAAAGGCAATAAAAAAAATGCCACGTTTGGCGATTTTTACGATTTTTTTTATGGCTTAATGTTGTTTCGTTCTCGAACATTGCCGAATTTGCAATTGATGGATGCGTATTTACAAACCTGTTTAAAAAAATCGCATGGGCAACAAGGTTTAGTTATTTTGCTACATGACGCGCTTGAAGTTTATCAAAGCAAAAAGAAATACAACGCTACAACGTTGGCTAATTCAAATGCGACAAAATTACCTTATGCGAATTTGATTCAATTATTGCTGCGTTATTGGCTTGATGAAATTGATGATTTACAACAACCTACGCAACAAGTTCTTTTTCTCGCGCCACTTGCTAATTATTGTCAAATTGCACACGAATTGAACAACACTTGGTTTGCAGGAATTGGTTTGGCGTTGTTGAAACGTTTAAATTACAGTCATAAAGCCTGCGACAAACTCGCTTTGAAATATGCGGATTTACCGTTTTTAGAATTGCTCGATGCGATGCCGAAAACCGCTGCGTGGGAACGTGCGCTCGAAGCGTTGTCACAAATCAATACGTTAAAAACGATACCCACTGAAATAGTGCAATCAGAATCGCGTTTGGTTTGGACGTTAAGTTTAGACAATCAGGACGTAATTTTAGAGCCGAAAGAACAAAAATTAGGCAAAAATGGCAATTGGTCAAAAGGACGAAACGTTGCTTTAAAACGTTTGCATAGTGAATTAAATACATTTTCTTATTTAACCGAGCAAGACATTCGGATTTGCAAAAAAATTCATAAATCTCAACAATCCAATGATTATTATTATGGTTACGTTGAAACTTACAGCGTTCCTGAAGAAGCCTTGTTTGAAGCGGTTGGACATCCACTCATTTTTTGGGCAAGTCAAATTCAATACAATTCCCCCATTGATATTCAAACAGCTGAACCACAACTTTTAGTGCAAGAAGACGGCGACCAGTTATTACTTGCTTTACAGCCGCAAATTACGCCGACCGCAAAAATCGCCATTCAAAAAACAGCTAATGGTGTTTTACTGTATAAAATCAACGATCAACATCGCCAAGTCGCACAAACATTAGGGAATGGTTTAAAAATTCCACTCAGCGCACGGCAAAAAGTCATGGATTCCATTTCTGCCATTGCGTCAACATTGACGGTGCAGTCGAATATGGTCGGTTTGGCAACTCAAGCCGAAAATGTGTCTGTTGATGAACGATTGCATTTGCATTTGCAACCGTTGGGGCAAGGTTTGCAAATCGAAATTTTCATA
This sequence comes from uncultured Pseudomonadota bacterium, assembly GCA_903904275.1. GTDB lineage: Bacteria > Pseudomonadota > Gammaproteobacteria > Methylococcales > Methylomonadaceae > UBA10906. The sequence goes on along the minus strand of CAIVBX010000261.1, from coordinate 2,267 downwards.
CAACCGTTTTTCGACGGTGGGCCACTTTATAAACCTGCAATTGGCGGCACAACGGTTTTAGCTGAAATTGACGGCAAACAACTTCAAACCACGCGCAATTTTAAATTAGAAAAAAAATACGTTACGCAATTACTCGAAAGTTGCCCATTGCTTGAAGCAAATGAGGCTTTCAAATGGTCGCTCGAAGAAGCGGATACTGCGCTTGAAACACTGTTAAATTTACAAGAATTAGGCGAGTTTGTTTTACTCGAATGGCCAAAAGGTAAAAAAATTCGTTTAAGCCGCGAAATGGGATTATCGCAAACGCGCTTTTCAGTTCGACACGAACAAAATTGGTTTAGCGTTGAAGGTGATTTACAAATCGATGACGGGCAAGTTTTGGACATGCAACGCTTAATGAATTTGTTAGCGAATTCAAACAGCCGTTTTTTACAATTAGAAGATGGACAAATCATTACATTAACTAAAGAATTACGTCAACGTTTAGACGATTTGCGTGGTGTTGGCGAGGTGAAAGATGACAAAGTGCAATTTCATGCTTTAGCCGCACAAGCCTTAGATGAAATTACGGATGGCATGGACATCAAAGCCAGCAAACCATGGAAAGAGCAGCTTAAAAAATTAGATGAATTGGTTGATTTAAAACCCAAAGTGCCTTCCACATTACAAGGTGAATTGCGTGATTATCAACACGATGGATTTGTCTGGATGAGCCGTTTGGCGCATTGGGGCGCAGGTGCGTGTTTGGCTGATGACATGGGATTAGGTAAAACCATTCAATCTCTCGCGTTAATTTTGTCGCGTGCGCCAAATGGCGCGACTTTGATTCTCGCGCCAACGTCAGTTTGTATCAATTGGGCAGAGGAAGCCGCACGTTTTGCACCAACATTAAATGTGCAGATTTTCGGCAACGGCGACCGTCAAACAATGCTTGATAATGCAGGCGCATTTGATTTGATTATTTGTAGTTATGGATTGTTACAAACCGAAGGTGAGCGTTTGCAAGAAGTGCAATGGCACACCTTGATTGCTGATGAAGCGCAAGCAATTAAAAATGGCATGACAAAACGGTCAAAAGCCGCGATGGCATTGAAAGCCGATTTTAGAATGGTAACGACAGGAACGCCGATTGAAAATCATTTGGGCGAATTATGGAATTTATTTAATTTTATCAATCCTAGCTTGCTCGGTTCATTGGCGAAATTTAATGAACGTTACGCAAATCCGATTGAAAATAATCATGACCATAACGCACAACAGCGTTTGAAAAAAGTATTACGTCCATTTATTTTGCGCCGTTTGAAAAACGATGTATTAACCGAATTACCTGCGCGAACAGAAGTCACATTGCATATTGAATTGAGCAACGAAGAGCGGGCATTTTATGAAGCTTTGCGCCGTGATGCGTTAAAAGTCATGCAAGAATCACAAACAAAAGGTGGAAATCAGCAATTACAAGTGTTAGCTGAAATTATGAAATTACGCCGCGCGTGTTGTAATCCGCGTTTGGTTTTAGAAGACAGTCCGTTAATGAGTTCAAAATTAGAAGCGTTTGAAGAATTAGTAGATGAATTGCTCGACAATAAACACAAAGCATTGGTGTTCAGCCAATTTGTGGGACATTTGACGTTAATTCGGAAATTGCTCGATAAAAAGAAAATTCCTTATCATTATTTAGACGGTTCAACGCCTGTTGCACAACGTAAAAAAGCCATGAATGCCTTTCAAAGCGGTGATGGCGATTTATTTTTGATTAGCTTAAAAGCAGGCGGAACGGGTTTGAATTTAACGGCGGCGGATTATGTCATTCACATGGATCCGTGGTGGAATCCTGCTGTGGAAGACCAAGCCTCTGACCGCGCTCATCGAATGGGACAAAAACGTCCCGTCACCGTTTATCGTTTGGTTGCAAAAGACACGATTGAAGACAAAATTGTCGCGTTACATCATCAAAAACGTGATTTAGCCAATAGCTTGCTCGAAGGTGGTGAATTAAGCGGGAAAATGTCCGTTGATGATATGTTGATGTTGTTGCGCGATGTGGATTAACCACAAACAAAAGGAATAAAAATGAAAGCAATTTTAATGACTACCGTTGGTAATAATCATGTTCATGTCAATCATAATTTTCCTTTATCACAAGCCAAAACTGCACACAATTTGATTGAGCAAGGTCACACAATCGGAAAAATTGTCCTGTCCATTTAACGCGAGCAACCATGTTTTCTTACGTTTCTTCCAAATCAGAATTATCGTTTCGGCAAAAT
>CAIVBX010000260.1 GCA_903904275.1 uncultured Pseudomonadota bacterium | reverse complement strand
GTCGCCTTTGTTCCATAAATTGGTCGATAAACTGTAACGATTTGTGTTACCACCATCGGTAGGACTGATTGAACCGTAAAGTCCCACTTCATCAATCGCGGTTTGTGAAAGTTGGTTAGTCGCTGTCCAAGCGTTTGAATAGGCTTTGGAATTAACCGCGATTCCCCAATTTTCTTGATTTAAGGTATAGCGCAGCATTCCATTATATTTATGTGAATCTTCAGGAACTGACCACGCGCCGTCATAAACATTGATTTCACCGCCATACAATAAATTGCCATCGCCGACTTTATTAGAATTCGCAATTAAACCGCGATAATAACCAAATTCTCCTGCTGTAAATTTTGCAATACCCTGTGACAAGGTATTCATTGAAGTCATTTTCGCGTAACCCGCTGCTGCAAAATCACCCACTTCTGCGTAATAAGGACCTTTACCGTATTGAACTTTATTAACTAATTCTGGAATAACGCTGTTTATATCCATATAGCCCTGACCATGCGCGTGACTTGGCATATTTATCGGAATGCCATCAACAATCGTGGTGAAATCTGTCCCGTGGTCAAGGTTGTAACCGCGTAAAAAATACTGATTTGCTTTGCCTGAACCGCTGTGTTGCGTTGCCACAGCACCAGGTACAACTTCAACTAATTCGCCATTGCGTGATAAGGCGCGATATTCAAATTGTTTATTACTTACTTCACCTTGTGAAGCAGAACCCGCAATACCGATTAAATTCTTTTCTCTTCCAGTCACGACCATTTCTTTGAGTTCATTAACATCTTCTGAAACGGTATCGGATTCAATATAGTCAGCGTGTGCCGACACTGAGAAATTCGCCACGATTGCTAGTAATAATAGTGTCAATTTACGAGGAGCATTTTTCATCAATAGTGACAAGCTAAAAAAGATATAAATTTCAATGGTAGTTAAAAGAAGTTTTGGTGTGAAACGGTATTATTCGATAGGCGCATCTGAAAAAGTAATATCTAAAATTATTTAATCTGACCACAAAGTTGTACGCATAAAAAAAGCCGATACGTTTTGAAACGTATCGGCTTTTTTGATTGGCGATAAAATTTATCTGCCAAAACGTTTTTTGAATTTATCAACACGACCTGCTGTGTCCACAACGCGCTGTTTTCCTGTGTAGAAAGGATGGCAAGAAGAGCAAACTTCGATGTTTAAGTCTTTAGCCAACGCAGAACCGGTCACAAAAGTATTACCACAGCCACAAGTGACGGTAATTTGTTTATAATTAGGATGAATTTCTGGTTTCATAATGTTTCGCATTGCCCACAACGGGCGGTAGATTTAAAAACCGCTAATGATACTGTTTTAACTCACAAATCGCAATGGATTCAAACTTTTATGCGTATTATCTCTTTCAATGCAAACGGTATTCGAGCTGCCGAACGCAAAGGATTTTTTGACTGGCTTGCGTTACAAAATGCTGACGTGATTTGTATTCAAGAAACGAAAGCTCAAATTGATCAACTCGATGAAAAATTTTTCCCTGAGCCATTTCATTGTTTTTATCATGATGCACAAAAAAAAGGTTATAGCGGTGTGGCGATTTACAGCAAAACAAAACCTGACGAAGTTATTCATGGTTTGGGAATCAAAGACATCGACAACGAAGGGCGTTTTATTGAAGCCCGATTCGGAAATTTAAGCGTAATTTCACTATATTTACCGTCAGGTTCGTCGGGCGAAGAACGGCAAAATTTCAAATTTTCGGTTTTAGAACGATTTAAAAATTATTTAGATGAAATTGCTGAAAATGGACGTGACACCATTATTTGCGGTGATTGGAACATTGCACATAAAGAAATTGATTTGAAAAATTGGCGTGGAAACAAAAAAAATTCAGGTTTTTTGCCCGAAGAACGTGCTTGGCTTAACGCTGTTTTTGCAAACGAAAAATGGTGTGATGCGTTTCGATTAGTGAATCAAAATGCTGACGAATACACTTGGTGGTCAAATCGCGGTCAAGCCTGGGCAAAAAATGTGGGTTGGCGCATTGATTACCAAATTATTAGCGCGTCACTCAAAAATCATGTAAAAAACACTCAAATTTATAAAGACACGCGGTTTTCTGATCATGCACCATTACTTATTGACTATATTTAGAGGGATTTAAATTTATGCGTAACATTACTTTGTTTGAAAACGATAACCACCGTTTTATTTTATTAAATGAAAGTGAACCAGGCGAAGAAGATGGTATTCGTTCAAATCAATATCTTGTCACACATAACGATGAAGGGGTTTTGCTCGATCCTGGTGGTTTTGGCGTAATGCCGCGCGTATTATCTGAAATGTTGCGTTATGTTGAACCGAAACAAATTAAAGCCATTTTTTTATCACATCAAGATCCTGACATTGTGGGTGGACTTTCAACATGGATGGAATTGATTACTGCACCCATTTTTGTGTCAAGTATTTGGATTCGCTTTTTGCCACATTACGGTTTAAAAGACATGGCGAGATTTGTTGGTGTACCGAATGAAGGTATGATTTGGAATGACGTTGATGAATTTAGCCTAAAAATTGTTCCTGCCCATTTTTTGCATTCCGAAGGGCAAATTAACGTTTATGACCCCATTTCAAAAATTCTATTCACAGGCGATATTGGCGCGGCAATGCTTCCCGTTGAAAAAGATTATGTTTTTGTTGATGATTTTGACGCACATTTGCCTTTTATTGAGAGTTTTCATCGCCGATATATGTGTTCAAACAAAGCTATTTTGTGCTGGCTTGAAACGATTAAAGACCTCGACATTCAAATTCTCGCGCCACAACATGGACCTATTTATCGTGGACAAGCGGTGCAACAATTTTTTGATTGGTTTAAAAAATTAGAATGTGGCGTTGATGTAATGCAGCCATTTGGGCATTTTCCGAAAGGTTGACAGATGAATTATCCAAATCATTTAGAAGAATTACGCACCAATTTCGTTAATCAAATTACCGATATTTTAGAAAATCAATCGCGTTCACAACGTTATGCGGCGGACAATATCCAATTAACACATGATGTTTGCATTGATATTGTTCAAAAACTAAAAACAGGTTTGAACTTCACATCGCACAATGATGGTAAATTGGCGATGAACAACGCGATGAGCGATTGCGACCGATTAGATAAAAGTTTGACGTTATTATTTGACCAATATAAACGACAACAAACTGTTGCACGCACAAAAATTCAAGAAGTCATTGTTGAATTTAATCGCGCATTAAAATCACTTTCAAGTGTTTTGATTGAAAAAGATTTGCTCGAACGACAAAGTAAAGTTCTTGAAAGCATTATTTTGTCGCATGAAAATGTGACGCAATGGAAAGAATTTGTGCAAAACATTTTACTCGATTTTCATGCAATTTTTCCTTTCAATTTCTTTTATATTACCTTTGCAGAAGAAAAAGGCGTTTCATTATTTTTGTATATTTTAGGTGAGTATTCACCTGAAATTCTTCTCGAAGCACGACAAAAACTTTGCCAACAAGTGCTTGATAGTATTGGCTTACCAAAAGATTCTGCAGTTGATGTCGAGGAATTTAAAATTCATTGCAAACACAGCAATTTTGTCGGCAAAGATCTCGACATGAATATGATTAGCGTGCCAGTTTCTGTGGTGGATAAAGCGACTAATTTATCAGGATTATTAGGCGTTTCTTATGCGTCACATCAACGCATTTCACCACAAGAAGAAAGTGTTATTCGCGCTATTTTATCTGTCATGGTAATGGTTGTAGGTTCGAGCAAAGTGCTTTCTCGCGCGTTAATGGAACTTGAATACTATTCTGTTCATGATCCTTTAACGGGACTTTATAACCGTCGGCAATTTAATGACGTTTTAAATTATGAAGTGGGACGATGCGAACGCCATTATCACGAATTTTGTGTATTGATGTTGGACATCGATAATTTTAAAGACATTAACGATTCTTATGGACATGCAACAGGTGATGATGCACTTCGTGCTGTCGCTGAAATTTTGAATCGCAATATTCGAAAAGAAGATTTGTGTGCGCGAATTGGTGGTGATGAATTTGCGATTATTTTGATTGAAACCAATGCGCGTAGTGGACAAATTATCGCGGATACGATTGCAAAAATGTTACGCGAAACACAATTAACATCAACACAATGTGATTCATTTCATTTAACCGTTTCAATTGGCGTGAGTTCATTTCCTCAAGATGCGAAAACAGCTAATGAGTTGATGGTTAGCGGCGACGATGCCATGTATCGCGTCAAATCGTTAGGGAAGGACGGTGTCTTTTTAGTCGAACAAATAGAAGACCGAATTAACATTCGAGAAACACGCACGCAAGTTGAAGAATTGCGCTGTGCGTTGCAAGAAAATCGTATTGTGCCATATTACCAATCTATCGTTGACTGTAAAACGGGGGAGGTTATGGCATTTGAAACCTTAGCGCGATTAAAAACTCTTGAAGGCGAAACTCGTTCGGCATCTGTATTTATCGAAACCATTGAAAAATATGGTTTATCGCGTGATTTAGATCGCGCCATGATTCAAAACTCGTTAATCGCAAAACGTAATTTGATTAAAGCTAACGCACCTGAAGCGAATGCAAAGATTTTTCTCAATTTATCTGTGCAAGAAATTCAAGGACGTGGCATTTTAGGATTCGCCGAAGAATTATGTCAGCAAATGGAAGTTCCACCCGAAAAAATTGTGTTTGAACTGTTGGAACGTGATGCTATTGGCGATATGACGAATATGCGGAAGTTTTTGAATAATTTACGCGCAAAAGGATTTTCGTTTGCGTTAGATGATTTTGGTAGTGGTTACAATTCGTTTCATTATTTGCGCGATTTGCATTTTGAATACGTCAAAATTGACGGTGAATTTGTTCGCAACATTATGAATTCTAAATTGGATTATGCGTTGGTACATAATTTATCTCGGCTTTGCCAAGATATTGGGATGCTAACGATTGCTGAATTTGTCGAAAACGAAGAAATTTTATTAGCATTACAAGATATGGGCATCAATTATGTGCAAGGCTATCACATTGGTATGCCTGTTTCTGAAATGCGAATGACAGAAAAAAAACGATGATAAAAACAGATTTAGAATTTATGACGCGAGCATTGCAACTCGCAGAACATGGTCGTTTTACTACAGATCCCAATCCGCGCGTAGGTTGTGTTTTGGTGAAAAATGGACACATTATTGGCGAAGGGTTTCACGAAAAAGCAGGTCTCGCACATGCTGAAATTAACGCTTTAAAAAGTGCAATCGAAGATACAAATGGTGCAACAGCTTATGTGACGCTTGAACCTTGCAGTCATCATGGTAAAACGCCGCCGTGTTGTGATGCGCTAATTTTCGCAGGCATTAAACGTTTGGTTGTTGCTATGACTGACCCGAATCCATTGGTGGCAGGTCGTGGTTTGGAACGTTGTAAAGTGGCAGGAATCGAAGTGATTTGTAACGTGTTACGCGAAGATGCTGAAAAATTAAATCGTGGTTTTATTTCTCGGATGACAAAAAATCGTCCATTTATTCGCAGCAAAATGGCAATGAGTTTAGATGGTCGAACGGCTTTAGCAAATGGTGAAAGTAAATGGATTACATCGCCAGAAGCGCGGGCAGATGTGCAGTGTTTTCGAGCAAAAAGTTCGGCAATTTTGACAGGCATTGAAACCGTTTTAGCAGACAATCCATCGTTGAATGCGCGGGTTGGTTTTCACGTTGAACAACCTATTCGAGTCGTTTTAGATTCCACATTGAAAATGCCGTTGAACTCAAATATGGCAAATTTAGATGGACGCACGTTGATTTTGACTTGCTCATCAGATTCACAAAAATATGCTACATTGAAAAATGTCGGATTTGAAATTTATGTTTTACCTGAATTAAATGGACGTTTAGATTTAAATGCCGTGATGTCTTTTTTAGCACAACATGAAATCAATAATGTGTTTGTCGAAGCAGGTGCAACATTGAATGGTGCGTTGCTTGAGGCGGAATTAGTTGATGAATGGTTGATTTATATTGCGCCATGTATTTTAGGTGACAAAGGACGCGGCGTGTTTGCATTACCCGAATTACAATCGATGACAGAAAAAAAAGCGTTTAAATGGTTAGATGTACGACATATTGGACAAGATTTGCGATTAACATTAGCGAATTGCCAATAATGCAAAAGCCCCGAATTGTTTCTTACAATCGGGGCTTTTTTGCATCAAACATTTTTAGCAGAAATTATTTAATTTTCGCTTCTTTGTAAATAACGTGCTTACGAACAACAGGATCAAATTTTTTGATTTCCATTTTTTCAGGCATCGTTTTTTTGTTTTTTGTTGTTGTATAGAAATGACCTGTGCCTTCGGTCGAAATCAATTTAATTTTATCGCGCATGATTTTATCCCTTTAGAAATTAAACTTTTTGACCAGCTTTACGCATATCCGCTAACACTGCGTCGATACCATTTTTGTCGATAGTACGCATTGCTCTTGCTGAAATACGCAAACGAACCCAACGATTTTCGCTTTCAACCCAAAAACGGTGATGTTGCAAATTTGGCAAAAAACGTCTTCTGGTTTTGTTATTTGCGTGGGAAACGTTGTTTCCTGTTACAGGGCGTTTGCCAGTAACTTGACATACTCTTGACATGAAATCCTCTATTCGATGTGAATTATAAAAATGAAAGTGTCGCATTATAATCGATGCACCAATATGATTAAATCGTTTTTTTCAAGAATATGAATGTAACACACGGCTTTTGTTTGATATTTTTCACGTTGAACTCGTTATAATTGCCTAACTTTAACCTTTTTTACAAAATCATCATGTCTATCAAACTCGGCATGGTCATGGATTCCATCGACCACATCAACATCAAAAAAGACACCAGTTTTGCAATGCTCCTTGAAGCTCAAGCACGCGGCTGGGAATTGCATTACATGGAAATGGGTGATTTATTTTTGCGGAATGGCAAAGCATTTGCGCGAACTCGCATCGTCAAAGTTGAGCGCAATCCTGCAAAATGGTTTGAATTTACCAGCGAACAAACGATTGAACTTTCAGAATTAAACGTGATTTTGATGCGAAAAGACCCGCCGTTTGATAGTGAGTTTTTATATGCCACGCACATTTTGGAACAAGCCGAAAATGCAGGCGTTTATGTGGTCAATAAACCGCAATCATTGCGCGATGCAAATGAAAAATTATTTACCGCATGGTTTTCGCAATGTTGCGCGGAAACGTTGGTTTCAAGTAATTCCGCGCAAAT
>CAIVBX010000259.1 GCA_903904275.1 uncultured Pseudomonadota bacterium | reverse complement strand
TGGGAAAACATAAATCATAATTTCCCCAAATCAATTCACCGTATTCAAGACGAAATGTTGAGAATTTTTCTAAATCTAACCACGCTCGAATGTCAGGATGACGTGAACGCGATAAAAACGGTTTAAAGTTAATCACTTGTTCACTTTCGTCATCAAACCGAAGAAAAATTTGATAATCACCAATTTGTTTCGCGGTTTTGATGTTAATAACGTCAGGCATCATTTCAATCTCCGAGTGATATTTTCAGCAGAAACATGTTTGTGTAACACGAAAAAATCAATCCACTTTTGAATAATTTCATTTGTTTTAACTGTCACAATTTCTTTGAAATAGCGCATTTCATTCGATTGTAAAGGTTGCCGTCCCGTTACATCGGTGAAGTTAATTTCAATAACTTCACCTTCAATAATGATAAATTCAGCTCTCGATTCACGACCTTGACTTTTTCCGTGAACATGAATAGGTTCATGTTCGTTAGCGTAAAACATGATGATTAAACCGAAATAATCATAAAGTTTTGGCATTACGGCTCACAAACTATCGAAACAACCACGGCGCACGTTTAGCGCGTTCGGCTTCATAAGCGTGAATTTTATCGGCATGTTGCAAGGTCAAACCAATATCATCTAACCCGTTTAGCAAACGAAATCTGCGATTTTCGTCCACGTTGAACGCAATTTTTTCACCGCTTGGCGTGGTAATGGTTTGCGCGGATAAATCAATCGTTAGCGCATAATCATCGGTTAATTCTTTAAATAATCCGTCAACGATTTCAGCGTCTAAGGCAATCGGCAACAAGCCATTTTTGAAACAATTATTGTAGAAAATATCGGCAAAACTCGGCGCGATAATCGCGCGAAAACCGTAATCTTCTAACGCCCAAGGCGCGTGTTCGCGTGACGAACCACAACCGAAGTTTTCGCGTGTGAGTAAAATTTGTGCATTTTTGTATTGTGGTTTGTTTAGCACGAAATCTTTGTTAATCGGACGGTTAGTGCAATCCATATCGGGTTGCCCTTGGTCTAAATATCGCCATTCGTCGAACAAATACACGCCAAAACCTGTGCGGCGAATCGATTTTAAAAATTGTTTTGGAATAATCGCGTCAGTATCGACGTTTGCACGGTCGAGGGGCGCGACGATTGAAGTTAAAGTTGTAAAGGCTTTCATTTTCTTATTCTCCTGTCCATGCGCTAACATCCACAAAATGCCCAGCAATCCCAGCCGCCGCCGCCATTGCTGGACTAACTAAATGCGTGCGTCCGCCGTAGCCTTGTCGTCCTTCAAAATTACGATTTGACGTTGACGCGCAACGCTCACCTTCTTCTAAACGGTCAGCATTCATCGCCAAACACATTGAACAACCTGCATCGCGCCATTCAAAACCCGCTTCGATGAAAATTTTGTCTAATCCTTCGCTTTCGGCTTGTTGTTTGATTAAACCTGAACCAGGAACGATTAACGCTTGTTTGACGTTGGCGGCAACTTTTTTGCCTTCAACCACAACCGCCGCCGCGCGTAAATCTTCAATGCGTGAATTCGTGCAAGAACCAATAAAGACTTTATCGATTTGAATATCAGTAATTTTTTGACCCGCTTGCAAGCCCATGTAATCCAACGCACGTTGCATACTTTGCGCTTTCACGGCATCCGCCTCATTGGCTGGATTTGGCACAATATCATCAATTGCAACCACTAATTCAGGCGACGTTCCCCAAGTCACTTGTGGTTTGATTTTTGTGGCATCGATGTTAATGACTTTGTCGAAAACGGCATCTTTATCAGAATGCAGATTTTGCCACGCACGTTCAGCTATAAACCAATCATCGCCTTTTGGTGAAAGCGGACGGTTGCGGTAGTAATCAATCGTTACGTCATCGACAGCCACTAAACCCGCGCGTGCGCCTGCTTCGATTGCCATGTTGCAAACTGTCATACGTCCTTCCATCGATAACGCACGAATCGCAGAGCCACCGAATTCAATCGTATAACCTGTGCCGCCAGCAGTGCCGATTTCACCGATAATGGCTAAAACGATGTCTTTTGCAGTCACGCCTTTGCCAATTTCGCCGTTGACGTTAATCAATAAATTTTTGGCTTTTTTCTGAACTAAACATTGTGTGGCTAAAGTATGTTCAACTTCCGATGTGCCGATACCAAACGCCAACGCGCCAGATGCACCATGTGTTGAGGTATGCGAATCACCACAAACAACCGTCATGCCTGGTAACGTTGCGCCTTGTTCAGGACCAATTACATGCACAATCCCTTGACGAATATCGCTCATGCCAAATTCGGTGATGCCAAATTCGGCGCAATTTTTATCAAGTGTTTCGACTTGCAAACGCGAAACAGGGTCAGTAATTCCACGGTCACGATGATTAGTTGGTACGTTATGGTCGGCAACCGCTAAATTTCGTGCCACGCGCCATGGTTTTCTGCCAGCTAAACGAAGACCATCAAAAGCTTGTGGCGAAGTGACTTCGTGAACCAAATGTCTATCGATATAAATTAAACACGAGCCATCGTCTTCTGTGTGAACAACGTGGTCATCCCAAAGTTTGTCGTATAACGTTTTGCCTGCCATTTTCTTATCCTAAAACTGCAAAAATTTTCGCGGTGATTTCGTCAACACTGCCCACACCTTCAATCGACGCAAATTTCACACCTTGTTCGGGTGCAGAATAATAATCAACGAGTGGTTTTGTTTGTTCATGATAAACACGCAAACGATTTCGTACCGTTTCTTCTTTATCATCATCACGTTGAATTAAGGCTTCGCCTGTTTCGTTATCTAAACCTTCATTTTTGGGCGGATTAAATTGAACGTGATAACTGCGACCCGAAGCTAAATGCACACGACGACCAGCCATTCTCGTAACGATATTTTCATCTGGTACATCGATTTCAATAACTGTGTCGATTCTAACTTCCATATTTTTCAAGCCTTCAGCTTGCACAATCGTGCGGGGAAAACCATCGAGCAAAAAGCCATTTTTACAATCGTCAGCCGTAATACGTTCTTTAATCAAACCTAAAATAATTTCGTCAGAAACTAATTGCCCAGCATCCATTACTTTTTTAGCTTCCACACCAAGCGGCGTACCAGCCCGAACAGCAGCGCGTAACATATCGCCTGTCGAAATTTGGGGAATGGCATATTTTTCGGTAATAAATTGCGCTTGCGTGCCTTTACCCGAACCTGGACTGCCTAACAAAATAATGTGCATGAAATAACTCCAACGTCTGTGCTGAAAAATGAAATTTAAAGAAAGATTTAGGGCATTTTATCGTAAATCTTCGCTAAACTCTTACGCTTTATAAAACTTTTTCTAAATACTGAACCATCAATTGCAAAGTCCGATTCCCACGATATTGATTAATGTCTAATTTATATGCCAAAAGCACGCGGCGCATTCCTTGCCACATTTCAGGTTTATCAACGTTGAACGCAATCGCGTCATGTTCGTGTCCTGCTGAGTTTGTTCTAACTAACAACTTTAAATGCGCGTCTTTTAAAATTCGTACATTAACGACTTCAAAAACACCGTGAAAAATTGGCTCAGGAAAATGTTGTCCCCATGTCGTTACGCTTTGTAATAAGTCCGCAAATTCTAAATTCAACTCATTTTCTGTTAGTTCACCGTCAGACAGAATTTTTTGTTGCAAATCGAGTTGTGATAAACGTCGCCCGACCATTTCATTAAACGCAATTGTAAAAGAGGGAAAATGATGCACATGCATACTTAAACCTGCTGCCATCGCATGACCACCAAATTGCAAAATTAAATTTGGATGTTCTGTTGCAATATCACTCAATACATCGCGCAAATGCACACCTTCAATTGAACGTCCTGAACCTTTGATTAAATCGTGTCCAGCCGATGCAAAGGTAATCACAGGGCGATGCAAACGGTCTTTGATTCGTGCCGCTAAAATTCCAATTACGCCTTGATGCCAATGTTCATCAAATAAACACACGCCCCATTTTTCATGCGGTTTATCGAGTGCAAACGTATCGTTGAGCAAATTCATAGCTTCGGCTTTCATTGTGTTTTCAATTTCACGACGTTCTTTGTTCAACGCGTCTAAATGCGTTGCCATTTCTAACGCTTTTGAAAAATCGTTTTCCAGCAAACAATTTATACCTAGCGACATATCTTGAATGCGTCCCGCTGCATTTAAACGTGGGGCGACGCTGAAACCAAAATCATTTGCTTGCAATGATGCCACATTTTTTCCAGCAACTTCAATCAACGCTAAAATTCCCGCGTGACCTTTTCCGTTCCGAATTCGCAATAAACCTTGATGAACTAATGCGCGATTCACTTTATCTAATGTCACGACATCAGCAACTGTTCCTAACGCCACAAAATCCAATAATTGCGCTAAATTCGGTTCAGAAATTTGTTGATTTTCAAACCAATGCAATTCGCGCAAACGACTACGCAAAGCTGATAAAACATAAAAAATAACACCGACACCCGCGATGGATTTACTCGGGAATTCATCGTTTTTTAAATTTGGATTTACGATTGCGTCTGCTTCGGGAAGGTGTTTTGCTGGCAAATGATGGTCAGTAATTAAAACCGTCATGCCCAATGCTTTTGCGGCTAAAACACCTTCATGACTACTGATTCCATTATCAACGGTGATAATTACTTGCGTGTTTTTTTGCGCGGCGAGTTCAACAATTTCAGGTGTTAAACCATAAGCGTGTTCAAAACGATTCGGTACAACAAACGTGACATTTTTTGCGCCCAATAAATGAAATCCTTTCGTCGCAACCGCGCAACTTGTCGCGCCATCGGCATCAATATCAGCGACAATGCAAATCGTTTTTTGTTGCTCCAACGCTGAAACTAAATGCGTGACCATCGTTTCCATGTTTGAAAACAAAAATGGTGATGGTAATGTCGTTAAACTGCGGTCGAGTTGTTCATCTGACGTTAAACCGCGAGCTAAAAAAATGCGTTTCAAAATGGGCGAAAAGGCGTTGAAATCATCGCTTTGTTCTAAAACAGGTCGAGGAATAATCGTTTTTTTTGTGCCTTGGTAATAAAGTGCTGTCATGTTGATTCACTCTTAAAATAAAAATTTCTCATGCTGTAAATTCTACACAAAAAAGCCCCGCTTTGTTGTGATGCAAGTCGGGGCTTTTTTAAATAGTTCTAACAGTTTTTTGTAATGATGCAGTTTAATTTTTTTGGTGCATTTTTTGAGTGTGACAATTTGTCACATTGTTTTAAGCATATCACTTAAATACACTTTGACTGCTATTTGAAAATGGTTAAGTGATGGGAACTTACTAGCTGTAACAGTGATGATCAACACCAGAAATCATGTTCATTTGTAGTTTTTCTAATTTTAGATATTTTGGGAGTGAAAATGAAGTTGAAATTATTAGTGGCAATGTCCAGTTTGTTATATTTGTCACAATCATGCGAAGCGGTGCAAACAGGTCAAACAGTTTTGCAAATTACATCTCAGCCAATTGCATCGTTACCAGAACTTTCAAATGTTCAGGTTATAACACCAGAAGCAGCACAAACTCTTTCCACAACACAAACAAAAGTCTTATCTACAGCCGCCATCTCAGCTGCAACCGTGATGAGTGGTGGTTGGGGAAATAATGGTGGAGGTCCCACTATTTATTCTAAAAATTATTATTACGGGCTAACTTTGTATCCATCTGGAGTAGTTCCTGCTAATGCAACAATTACCAATGTTTCGTGGTCTTATGGCGTATCTTCTCGACCGACTGGTTTTCAAGCAATTTTGTGTAACTACAATAACGGTGGAGCACTGTTGTGCGGTGATATAACTTCGTGGGGTTCTGGTGCAACCAGTTATTTTAATGGCTATTCTGCAGCAACTCCGATGGTATATTATTTTGCAGTAAATGGAACGGGAACTTTATCGCCATATGTATTCGGTATGAACGACTCAGTAAGTGTAACTTGGACGGCTCCGTAAAATTATAGGGCTGGCTTCCATGAAGTCAGCTCTTTAAAATTAAAGAGGCAATGTTATCAGTCGATAATCATGATTCACCAATTTTATTCAGGGACACTTTATGAACACTTCATTTGTATCATCATTAGACACTCAGAATAGAGGTTTAAATACTTCAATTGAAAAAAAATCGTCTAAAGAGGAATCAGATTTTTCAAAAATATTAAATTTGAGTACAGAAGTAGCATCCGAATACGCAAAAAATCTTGCAAGCGGCATTGATTTGGCTCATGTAGACTTAGATCTTAAAACGCAAACTGCAACTTATGCTGGAGGTGAACAAATTACTGCTGAAAATCAAACTTTATTCGCTCAAAAGGCTACTAATATAGCAGCTGGTCGAGCAGCAGTTTATCAGGCAGATGTCGCATCTGGAAAATCACCGCAACAAGCTATTATCGACATCATTAATTACATGAATAATCAATCTTCTGAGTATCTTCAATTAACTAATTGGGAACATATAGAAAAGTTTTACACTGAGTAAATAATAGTTTTCAAAAAAAACGGCGCATTAAAAACTCAATGTGCCGTTTTTGTTTTAACGATTTTTCAGCGAAAAACTAACCGCCAAAATCATCCAACATAATGTTTTCAGGTTCAACACCGTTGTTAATCAACATGTTGATAACTGACGTATTCATGATTGGAGGTCCACACATGTAGAACTCACAATCTTCAGGCGCAGCGTGTTTCTTAATGAATTCTTCTTCCAACACGTTGTGAATAAAGCCTGTGTAACCTGTCCATTCATCTTCTGGCAATGGATCAGACAACGCGCAATGCCATGTGAAGTTTGGATTTTCACGAGCCAACATGTCGAAATCTTCCACATAGAACATTTCACGTTTGCTACGCGCACCGTACCAGAAAGTCATTTTGCGTGTTGATTTCAACCGACGGAGTTGGTCGAAAATGTGTGAACGCATTGGAGCCATCCCCGCACCACCGCCGACAAAGACCATTTCGGCTTCAGTTTCACGCGCATAAAATTCACCGTAAGGCCCTGACACGATACATTTATCACCTGGTTTCAAGTTAAAAATGAACGATGACATAATACCTGGCGGCGCATTCGGCACATTGAAAGGTGGCGTTGCAATACGCACGTTCAACATGATTTCTTTTTCTTCTGGATAAGAAGCCATCGAATAAGCCCGCAACGCAGGTTCTTTCACGTTTGAAACATATTGCCACAAATTGAATTTGTCCCAATCGCCACGGAAACGTTTTGCCACGTCGAAATTTTTATAATCCGCAACGTGTGCAGGACATTCGATTTGAATGTAACCACCCGCGCG
>CAIVBX010000258.1 GCA_903904275.1 uncultured Pseudomonadota bacterium | reverse complement strand
TAACGGAATTCTTTTTGTGCTTGACGAACTTCACCAATTGCAGCAATGAATGCCGCTTTATCGCCATTACCTTCTGCAATTGCAACCGCTTCATTTAATTTTGTGACGGTTTCTGTTGCAGCTGCTTTAACAGCGGCATTTTTATCAGCATGTTCTTCTGCTGCAAAAGTAGGCGCGGTTGCGAATGCAGCAACCATCGTGGCTGATAAAGCGATTTTTTTTAAGATGTTCATTGTGTTCCTTAAAAGAGGAGATTGGATTGAAATGTCTCATAAACCGACTAAAAAAGTAGGTTAAGAACGGGCGCATTATAGGGTATTTAATTTGTATTAGCGATAACCAAACTCAGCAAAAGAACAATAAAAAAGGGTTGCAAGTTGTAAAACTTGCAACCCTTTATTTTATTTGATTTTTTTAAGATAGTACGCTACTGTAAGGTTTATCAAATGTAGGAATATGGCTATCTAACCAGCCTTTAACTAATTGTCCTACTTCTTCAGTAATTTCAGCTTCACCCGCATGAAATTTCTTTTGTAAATCTGCACAAATACCAATTAACGCCGTGTGTTCAGCTTTGTGAGCATCAAAAGCTGCATAACCTTTCGCGGTTAATTCACGTTCTTCATGAGCAAAATGGTCAACAACGTAAGCAATTAAATCATCTAATTGTGAGCCAATTGCCGTACGCACCGCCCCGCTTGTTGCTAATTCGTATAATTTGTTTAATTTATCGAATAAGATTTTGTGTTCATCGTCTGCAAAGCCAACGTTTGTGCCATATTGTTCTGCTGTCCAAGTGATTAACGCCATAACGTACTCCTAAAAAAATAGTTATTTTTCAAATACCGCAAAAAAAGTATGGATTGAATTTGATTGTTCGTCAATATGAAAATAAATTATTTCCCTTTTAGAAATAATTTTAAAAAAAACGTTGAATGTTGAAATTTGGCTAACTTGTTAAATTTGCGTAGAATGCGCGACACTTTCAACGCAAATAGTCGAATTTATGTTCACAAAAACGCCATTTTTAAAACGCTTCTCTGCATTAGCTCTCTTGCTAATGGGCGTTTTCGCGTGCGTTTTTTATTTTATGACCGATATTTCTGTTATCGATTTAACCAGCGGCTTTTCACATCCACTCGAAGGTTGGGATCACATCGTAACCATGTTAGGCGTTGGAATTTGGGCGGCGCAACTTCGAGGCAAAGCAATTTGGCTTTTGCCGATAACATTTGTTGGTGTGATGAGTTTAGGCGGTATTTCAGGGGCGGCGAATTATCTTGCTGTGCCGAGCGCAGAAATTTTAATTGCGTTATCGTGTTTCGTTTTTAGTATTTTAATCATTCGCAAAATTCGTTTCACTACGCAAATTAACGTCTTAATCGTCGCGTTTTTCGCCTTTTTTCACGGTTACGCACACGGTGCAGAAATTTCAACTTCCGCAAGTTTAATGTCTTACACATTAGGTTTTATGGTTGCGACGTTGTTGTTGCATGGCGCAGGAATTTTAATGGCAAAAGTGATTTTGCTTTCTATTACTTTTTTCATCGCGCAAGCCTTAAACGTTGTCATTCCAAGCGAATTAACAAAAACTGTGACGGCAAGTTACACACAAATTGCAGAAAAAACGTTCGAGCAACTCGAAACGCAATCTGTTGAGAAACCGCCCGCAATAACTTCCCCGCTGCTTTTCGCTACTTTGCTAATTTTTGAACCGCTTAAAACGTATTTCGTTTTGTGTGCGTTGTTGCTTGTTTTTAGAGTTTCGCAATTTATTTATTACGTTTTTTATCCAAAACAACGACCTGTTTTTTTTAAATTCTTCGCTCATTCGTTGTTTCAATTGTCGCTTTATTCCTACGCTGTACTTCTAACGCTTTCGCGTTCAAATCAATTTTCATTTTCTCAATTTAAATTCCAAGGGGATTTTTATGCGTATTCATTTGTCTAAAATTTTAGCGTTATTTTTATTTTCACCTTCATTTGCTCACGCGCATTCGATGGTATTTACCGCAATCGATTGGAACAGCGGATTTTTACATCTATTTCAAGGTGTTGACCACATTGTTGCAATGCTTGCTGTTGGATTTTGGGCAGCGCAAATGCGTGGAGTTGCTCTTTGGTTTTTACCGCTTACTTTCGTTAGTGTTATGGCGTTAGGCGGTTTGCTTGGTATGTCAGGATTTGAGTTTAATTACGCTGAAACAATTATTTTGTCATCAGGCTTTGTGTTAAGTATTTTTGCAATCAAAAACGTCCAATTTGATTTAAAAATTACGGCGTTAATTGTCGGATTTTTCGCATTATTTCATGGTTACGCGCACGGTGCAGAAATCGCTGATTCGGCAGACTTTTTGTCTTATAGCATAGGTTTTATTTCGGCAACGTCATTACTACACATCGCAGGAATTTTATTTGCGCGAGTTGTTTATTTGGCAAATCGTCTTCGTTTTAACTGATTAAAAATTATGGACGCAACAAAAACGACTTTTACGGGTTATCCCGTTTTTGAACCTTCAAAACAAGAGCTGAAAAACTCACGTTTTCGTAGTGCATTAATTTTAGCAATCGTTGTTGTATTGCACAGCATGATTGCGCTTGAGTTATTAAACGCACCCAAAGATGCTCTGAAAAAGCCGCCGCAAATTATGGAGGTGGCAATGGTCACATTACCAAAACCTAAGCCACCAGAACCCATTGAGAAAGAGCCACCGCCAGCGCCTGTTGTAAAACCTACGGTGAAAAAAGAAATCGAGAAACCAAAACCGATTGTAAAACCTGTGCCTGTGAAACAAATCACTCCGCCAAAACCTGTTTTACAACCGAAAATTTTAACAACTGTTTCTGAAAATGCCGAAGTTAGCATTCCAAAATTTGAGGCTGCGCCCGTTTATACGCCGCCTGTGCCTGTTCAAATAGTGGCAACAAAACCTGTGGCGCAACCTGCGGCACCGACTTCGGAAAATACGGAAAATTCTGCGAGTTCAGGCGGCAGTTGTGAAAACTGCTCAAGCATTGAAAAACGTTTGCAACGTCGTTACGCGCGGCGCAATTTTGCAGGTTCGGTATCTTTTACATTCACAATCGGTGAAGACGGCAAAGTTCAAAATGCAACGTTTAAAAATGCTGAACCTGCGGATATGTTCGACGATGAGGTTATTTCTGAAATCAAAGAAAGTTTGATAGAAATGGAATTCGACCCAAAAATTGTAGGCGGTAAAGCCGTAAGTTTCAAAGGCAATAAAACTATTAAATTTCAACCTTCTAAATAATTAGGAACAAAAAATGACTGATTCAATTACCCATCTTGTTATCGACCTTACATTTTATACGTTGATGATTTTTTCTGTGCTGACGTGGACGCTGATTTTTTACAAAATTTGGCAATTCATGTCTAACAATCGCAATAACAACGTGTTTAACGACGCATTTTGGAATACGCAAAATATGGAACAAGCCAAACGCTTGCCTGATGATATTTTCAAAGGTACGCAATCGCATTTAGCGTATGAAGGGCTGTTTTGGCTTGATGAATATCAACGTTTGCGCGGCAAAAGTTTCAAATATGCGGGCAATCCTAACGAATTACTCGAACACGCTTTGCGCGGACAATTGCAAAAAGAACAACACACGCTTGAAAGCGGTTTGACGTTGCTCGCGAGTATTGGCAGCACCGCGCCGTTTGTGGGTTTGTTCGGAACAGTGATGGGAATTATGCACGCAATGCACGATATTACAGCGAGTGGTTCAACTAGTTTAGACGTTGTTGCAGGACCTATCGGTGATGCACTTGTTGCAACGGCAATCGGTATCGCTGTTGCAGTCCCAGCCGTGTTGGCATACAACTTCTTTTTGCGTCGTGTGAAATTACAACGGATGCAACTCGAAAGTTTTGTCGCGCATTTTTTGCTTGTCGCTGATTTGCCAAAAGAATAAGGGGATTGAAATGGCTTTTAAACCGCAATCTGAAGATGAAAGTGCGATGAGTGAAATCAACGTCACGCCACTTGTGGACGTGATGTTGGTATTGGTGATTATTTTGCTCGTTACCGCGCCATTATTAACGCAATCGGTTCAAGTGAAATTACCGAAAACCACTGAAACCGTTGCTGATACGCAAGCCCAACCATTGCAACTTGGTATCGACGCGCAAGGCAAAATTACCTTAAACAAAAATCCGATTTCAGATTTAGCAACATTAGAAACGGCATTGAAATCCGAATTTACCAAAGACGCAGAAATCGGTGTGCATTTGTATGCTGACCAAGCGGTGGTTTATGCAAAAGTTGCGGAAGTGATGGCAACTGTGCAACACGCAGGAATTTCTAAAATTGCGTTTGTGAGCATTGAGCAATGAAGTTAATTAGCTTTTTATTTTTGCTTTTTCTAACACAAATCAGTTTCGCGCACGATGCAGGTCTGAGTTCTGCTGAAGTCGTTTTGAACGAAAAAGGAGTTGACGTTTCAATGACGTTTGCATTGCAAGACACAGAAGCCTTTGCGCCGATGGATAACGACGGTGATGCCGAAGTCAGTAACGAAGAACGCGAAGCCGCAAAACCCGAAGTTGCAGCGTTAATTTCCAAAGAATTAGACGTGACGCTAAACAATCAAAATGTTAAACCCACAGAAATCGAAAAAGTGACCTTTGACGCGCAAAACAACGCGCACATTTCGTTTCATTACGAACCCGCAGCGACCAGTTTAAAAATGCAGTTATTGTTTTTGAATAAATTGCCAGATGGCCATAAACAAGTTGTTACGATTAAAGATGCTACAGGCAAAAGTTTGAGCGAGAAAATGCTCACTCAACAAGATAACGTCATTGAATTAAATTTAGCCGCTGGCGAAAGTTCGTCAATGTTCAAAGATTTTTTTGTTTTAGGTGTTGAACACATTTTGACGGGTTACGACCATTTATTGTTTTTGTTTGCGTTGTTAATTGTGACGCATCGTTTTTGGTCAGCATTCGGCATCATCACGTTTTTCACGATTGCTCATTCGATTACGCTAGCTATCGCTGGAACGAACACATTCACCATTCCCAGCACAATTGTTGAACCGTTAATTGCTGCGTCGATTGTTTATGTTGGTTTAGAAAATCTCATCGTTAAAGAACCCGAAGGTAGAAAATATCTAACATTCGCATTCGGGTTAATTCACGGTTTTGGCTTTGCTGCCGTACTGCAAGAAATGAACATCACCAGCATCGAAACGGGTATTTTAGTGCCGTTGTTTTCGTTTAATTTAGGAGTTGAAACGGGGCAGTTAATCGTCACGTCGATTTCATTACCCATCATTTGGTGGTTACACACAAAACCACTCGTCGAAAAATACTTCGTTCCAATTTGTTCAACTATTGTCTGCATTGCAGGCGGATATTGGTTGATTGAACGCACCCTTTTATAAAAATAATAACAATGAGGAAATCATGAAAAAAAATCATCCTTTTAAATTAACGCTGTTGTCGTTGGCGATTTTGGCAAGTTTTTCAGCTTACGCGCACGCGGAATATACCGAATCAGAAAAAGATGTTGCCACAGCAGAAAGTGATTCAGATACAAAAACTAAAAAAGCGAAATCAAAAAAAAGTAGTAAAGAAAGTGAACCTGTTGAATTTGACGATATGGTCATTACGCAACGAGCAGAATCACTAATTGGCATCGCTGGAAGTGCGTCACAAGGAAACGTCGGACAGGAACAATTAAAATATCGTCCCGTGACACGACCAAGTGAAGTTTTGGAAACCGTACCAGGTTTGATTTCAAGCCAACACAGCGGCGAAGGTAAAGCGTCACAGTATTATTTGCGCGGTTTCAACTTAGACCACGGCACGGATTTTTTAACGCAAGTTGACGGCGTGCCTGTGAATTTACCGTCGCATTCACATGGTCAAGGCTGGATGGATACCAACTTTTTGATTCCTGAAATGATTAAAACCATCGGGTATCAAAAAGGAAATTATTATGCGGACACGGGCGATTTTTCGAGTGCGGGCTCGGCAAACATTCAGTATTTTAGTGATTTACCTGAACACACCGTGAAATTTACAGGCGGTAGTTTTGATTATTACCGTGGTGTAGTCATGGGGTCACAAAAAGTTGGCGATGGTCATTTAGCGTATGCAGGCGAAACGGTTCATAACGGTGGACCTTGGGACGTGAGCAATGAATATTTGAAATTTAACGGCGTTTTAAAATACAGTGAAGAACACGGTAATAATGGTTTTAGCGTTACGGGTATGGCGTATAAAGCCGATTGGAATTCAACCGATCAAATTCCTTTACGCGCCGTCACCGATGGGACAATTGACCGTTTTGGCAATATCGACCCAACTGACGGTGGCGCGAGTCAACGTTACAGTTTGACATCTGAATGGCATCGTCAAGACAAAAACAGTAAAACGCAAATCATGGCGTATGGCGTGTATTCACAACTTAATTTATTTTCAAATTTCACTTATTTCATGGACGACCCTGTGAATGGCGACCAATTTGGACAACCTGATGAACGTTTTGTCACAGGCGCAAAAGCAAGTCACACGATTTTTCATAAATTAGGACAATTTGATTCTGAAAGTACGTTTGGTTTGCAATTTCGTAACGACAACATCAATAACGCTTTGTTAAAAACCAAAGCACAACAAATTTTAGGAATTACGCGAAAAGACACCATTTGGCAAAGTAGTTTAAGCCCGTATTTTGACAACAAAACAACGTGGACAAATTGGTTCAAGACGGATTTAGGATTACGTTTCGACGGTTATCGTTTTAATGTGTCAAAAAGTAATCAAGTTGCAAACGACGGGACTGTTTACGATGGATTGGTCAGTCCAAAATTGGGCATGGTGTTTGGTCCTTGGGCTGAAACGGAATTTTATTTAAACGGTGGATTAGGTTTTCACAGTAACGATGCTCGCGGTGTCAATACAACTGTTGACCCTTCGACAGGCAAGACAACAGATGCCGATGGTAATCCGATTCAAAAAGCCGTGCCATTAGCGCGAACTTATGGTGCAGAAGTGGGAATGCGTAGTAACTGGATTAAAGGCTTAAACAGTACCTTAGCGATTTGGTGGCTTGATATTGATTCAGAACTCATTTTTGCGGGTGATGCGGGAACAACGGAAGCCAGCCATCCAAGTCGTCGTTATGGTATTGAATCAGCAAACTATTATTCACCAACCGATTGGCTAACATTCGATGCGGATTTAAGTTTTTCAAAAGCACGTTTTCAAGGGCATCCTGCCGAAGGCAGTTATATTCCTGGTTCGGCTGAAACCGTTATTGCTTCGGGTGCAACGTTTCATGATGTATTAGGTGGGTTTTACGGTGGTCCACGATTACGTTATTTTGGTCCAAGAGCTTTGATTGAAGATAACAGTGTGCGTTCAAAAGAAACGATGATGTTGTCAGCGATGATGGGTTATGAATTTAATAAACATTGGAAATTACAAGCCGAAGTCTTCAATTTATTGGGTAGAAAAGACAGCGGGATTGATTATTACTATGGCTCTTGTTTGAAAACAGACACCGATTGTCCCACTGGCGGTAATCAAGATATTCATTTTCATCCCGTCGAGCCATTGAGTTTTAGAATGACGTTATCAACCAGTTTTTAAGCACAAAAAAAGGCGTGAAATTTCACGCCTTTTTTGTTTGGGAAAACTTTTCTTATTTAAAGCTCATTTGCAATGCACTTAACGCATTTAAACAATCTGGTGTCGTTTGAATGTTATTGACATCAGCGCGGCATTCCGTGTTTTTAGCTTGGGCAACTTTGATATTTGAAACATACCACGCAACACTTTTAGCTTCTGATGTGGATTCTGCAATACTAACTTGTTGAAATGCAATAATCGCTGTCAAAGCGGAAATTCCAGCGGCGATAATAATTTGGTTTTTGCTTAATTTTTTCATTTTTTTATTCTCGATTAAAAGTTGAAATGTTCAAGCCTGTAGACGGATTTGTCACAAGTTGGGAACAGTTTAATCAGAGATTTTGCATTTGAAAATGTGACAAATCGTCGCGCGACATTTTGTCGCAGTTTTTATTTGATTTCGCGTACTAATCGAAAACCAATATCGCCAGAACGTGTTGAAGGCAAACCACTATAACGGGTTGCTGAACGTAAAAGTGGTGCTTTTGCGACCCAACTTCCACCTCGATACACTTTGTATTGTCCTGTTTCTGCGCCTGTTGGATTGCTCGCTAAACCGTGTTGATACGCATTTGGGTCATACCAATCTTGCACCCATTCCCAAACATTTCCGTGCATATCAACTAAACCCCAAAGATTTGTTTTTTTTTGTCCAACTTCATGTGTATCGCCACCATAACCTTCGTTACCAAACCA
Organism: uncultured Pseudomonadota bacterium; assembly: GCA_903904275.1. GTDB lineage: Bacteria > Pseudomonadota > Gammaproteobacteria > Methylococcales > Methylomonadaceae > UBA10906. The sequence goes on along the minus strand of CAIVBX010000258.1, from coordinate 5,860 downwards.
CGCATATTCACGAATGGATTTTGCATCATCGCCAAAAGAATAAACCGTTTGTGTACCTGCTCGCGCGGCGTATTCCCATTCGGCTTCCGTTGGTAATCGATAAAAATCGCCTTTTGAGCGGTCATTTAATTTTTCAATAAAAATTTGTGTGTCATTCCACGTCACTTTTTCAACAGGTCGATACATTCCTTTGAATTTACTGGGATTATTACCCATTACGTCTTCCCATTGTTTTTGCGTAATTTCAGCTTCGCCAATGTAAAACGGTTTTTCGATGCAAACTTTATGCTGTGGTAATTCATTAGCTGTCGTTTGTTTATCTTTGTCGGTCAAATCGGTTTGTTTATCTTGTCCCATTTGAAAACAACCTGCTTCAATTTTGACGAATCGAATACCATCAAAACTTTTCATTTCGTTTGCCGAAGCGGTTTGCGTCATGAATAACGCAAAAATTAACGACATTTTATTTTTATTGTTCATCGTTTGACCCCTCAATGTTCACGGCTATTTTTACCGTTTGTATTTTATCGATTAAGCGCGTGACATGAATTTTCCTGTTTCCGTATTCACCTTAATCAATTCACCTGTTTCAAGATATTCTGGGACTTGAATTTCTGCCCCTGTGCTTAAACGTGCTGTTTTTGAACGACTACTTGCGGTTGCGCCTTTTATAGCTGGCGGTGTTTCCAATACTTCTAAAACAACAACTGCTGGTAGTTCAATTCCCAAAACTTCATCATCCACTAATAACGCAATGATGCCTTCCAAACCTTCAGACAAATAATTTATTTGGTCGTCTAAATCGTCTTTACTTAACGTATATTGTGAATAATCTTCGATGTTCATGAAAATATAATTTTCGCCATCAATGTATGAAAATTGAACTTTTGCCCGCACTAAATCGACATCTTTGAAAAAGTCATCACCTTTTAACGATTCGTCGTGTTTTTGTCCTGTTTGAACATTATTGAAGCGAATTTTGTATAAAGTTGATGCACCGCGTGATGATGGACTTTTTACATCTACATTTTTGACAACGTGTGGTGCGCCATTGACTTCAACAACCATGCCGCGTTTTAAATCACCTGCTTTTGCCATTTTTATACCTCGATTGCTGCCGCTAACATGGGAGCTAATTCACCCGATTTATACAAATCAATCATAATGTCGCAACCACCAATCAATTCGCCTTTGATATAAAGTTGTGGAAAGGTAGGCCAATTTGAATACGTTTTCAAACCTTCACGGATTTCTTGATCTTCAAAAATGTTGAAATGTTCAAATTTTGCGTTGCAAGCATCTAAAACTTGAATCGCCTGTCCTGAAAAACCACATTGCGGAAAATCTGGCGTTCCTTTCATAAATAAAATGACTGGGGCAGATTGTAATAATTGTTCAATGCGTTCGTTGATGCTCATAAAAATAACTCCAAGAAATAAAAGTAAAAATACCTACCGATTTTATCAACTTTGTGGACAGTAACGAAATCTAATTATTTTAGAAAAATAGTTGAAAAAATAACATGTTCAATGTACAAGGTCGCGGAACTCGTATTTTAGAATACGTTTAAATAATCATTTTCAAAATTAGGTTTATTATGAAACTCACTAAATTTTTAGCAATACCGCTGGCATTATGCTTTGCCCCGACGGCTCATGCGTTAATTATCACTCCTACATTCGACGCAAGCTACAATGCACAAGACAAACTCGCTGTAAATACAGCAATTTTATATTATGAATCTGTTCTGACTAATAACGTTACGGTAAACATTAATTTCGCCAACATGACAACTGGGTTAGCTCAAAGCAGTCAATATCTATATGGAATTGATTACAGTACCTTGTATGGGGCATTGAATTCCCAAAAAACTTCAAGCGATGATATATCTGCTGTAAATAGTCTATCTAGTGGTTTTAGCGATCAAGCTACTGGTGCAAGCCTTATAGGGATAACCCATGCCGATTGCTCTGCTTTGGGTTTTAATTGTGGTGCTATTTCTGATGGAACTATTAGTGTCAATCTTGGACTTACAGATGCTAATCGTGCTGACGGTATTAGTTCAGGAAGCTATGATTTAATAGGCGTTGTAGAGCATGAGATAGATGAAATTTTAGGTAGTGGTGGTGGTGGTTCTCTTTTAGGTTACGGTGCTGTTGGTATTGAAGACTTATTTCGTTACACAGCCCAAGGAGTTAGAACTTTCACAACTTCGGGTGATAACGCTTATTTTTCAATAGATGGTGGAAAAACTGATTTAGCGCGTTTTAATAATGATGGCGTAGGTGATTACGGTGACTGGCATACATCCAGTATATCTCGAGTTCAAAATGCTTATGGTACACCTGGAGTACAAAATGATATAGGCGTTGTTGAACTAACCGCTCTTGACGTAATTGGTTGGAATCGTGTGAGCGCAACTTTACCACCAGCGGATATTCCAACACCTTCAGTTATTGTGTTACTTGGTTCAGGTCTAATGGCTTTATTTACATCTACACGACGCAAACGTTACGTTTTATAATTTAAACTGAAACTAAAACTTAAAAGCCAGATAAAAATTTATCGGGCTTTTTTTGTTCGATATTTTTCGCCCCAAAATAGTGCGACAAAGTGAATAAAAGCTCTAAATTGTATCAATAAAAATTAGTGCATTAAAAATATCCTTAAATTACAATCTGTTAAGTATTGGCTTGTTTATTGCTGGAATTAAATATGACTATATTTAATTCGATTTATATTTGATTTGGCATGAGACATGGATAGAAACGTAATAAAGCACTTTAATGAAATGTATGAAAATAACGCCGAAATTCGTGACATTTATCAACAGTATCAGCATTGGCAATCTCAATTATCAACTGGCACGTTAGAACGTAAAAGCACTGAAGCTGAATTATTATTTAGACGACTAGGTATTACGTTTGCTGTGTATGGCGAATCCTCAGGTTCGGAACGATTGATTCCGTTTGATATTGTGCCGCGTATTTTTAGCGGTTCTGAATGGCGACGACTTGAATTAGGCATTAAACAACGTGTGCGTGCATTGAATGCGTTTTTGCACGATATTTATCACGAACAAGAAATCATCAAAGCAGGCGTGATTAGCAAAGAGCAAGTGCTTGGAAATGCGATGTATCGTCCTGAAATGATTGGTGTTGATTTACCAAATCAGGTTTATGCTCAAATTGCAGGCATTGATTTGGTGCGTGTTTCTGAAAATGATTTTTATGTTTTAGAAGATAATTTGCGGACGCCTTCAGGCGTTTCATATATGCTCGAAAATCGCAACACGATGATGCGTTTATTTCCTGAATTATTTTCCAGTCACGCCGTTGAACCTGTCGAACATTATCCACAAATGTTACTCGATACATTGCGCGAGTCAGCACATGTTAGCAATCCAACTATTGTTGTAATGACACCAGGTTCCTATAACAGTGCGTATTTTGAACACGCTTTTTTAGCCAGCCAAATGGGTGTTGAACTTGTCGAAGGACAAGATTTATTTGTACATCAACAAAAAGTGTATATGCACACCACAGAAGGTCCGCAACAAGTTCATGTTATTTATCGTCGCGTCGATGATGATTTTCTTGACCCACTCGTATTTCGTCCTGATTCAACACTTGGTGTTCCTGGTTTATTGGATGCGTATTGCAGCGGTAATGTTTCGCTGACAAATGGCGTGGGAACTGGCGTTGCAGATGATAAATCAACGTATTTTTATGTTCCCGACATGATTAAGTTTTACCTAGGCGAAACGCCGTTATTGTCAAATGTTCCAACATGGCGATTAAGTGAAAAAGACGATTTGAAATATGCGTTAGCAAATTTACCCGAATTAGTGGTTAAAGAAGTTCAAGGTTCAGGCGGTTACGGAATGCTCGTTGGACCAACGAGTTCAAAAGCTGAAATCGAAGCCTACAAACAACGTATTTTAAAAGATCCTGCGAATTTTATCGCCCAACCAACGTTAGCCTTATCAACTTGTCCGACTTTTGTCGAATCTGGCGTTGCACCACGTCATGTTGATTTACGTCCTTTTGTTTTATCAGGCAAGGATATTCGTTTGGTGGCTGGTGGTTTAACACGCGTTGCACTCAGCGAAGGTTCATTAGTTGTGAATTCGTCACAAGGTGGCGGCACAAAAGATACTTGGGTTTTGGAGGACTAAAATGCTATCTCGTACAGCAGACAATTTATTTTGGATGGCGCGTCATATCGAACGTGCTGAAAACATCGCGCGCGTTTTAGATGTCGCGCATCGCACGTCATTATTACCTTTAGACGTTGAAGGAACAGAAGCGTATTTGTGGTACGCGCCGTTAAACATCACAGGTTGTGCGGCAGGTTATGAAGAAAAACATGGTTTAGCCCGTGCCAGTGCCGTTACGCATTACATGGCTCTCGACCCCGATAATCCATCAAGCATTTATAGTTGCTTAAAAATGGCACGAGAAAATGCGAGGACTGCTCGCAGTGCGATTACCTCTGAAATGTGGGAAATCATCAACGCAACGTGGTTAGAGTTAAATCGTTTATCAAAACAAATGGACGATGAAAAATTTTCTAATTTTTTTGATTGGGTAAAAGACCGATCACATTTATTTCGTGGTGTGACGTTAGGCACGATTATTAAAGACATTGCGTTGAGCTTTATTAAATTAGGTACTTTTTTAGAGCGTGCAGATAATACAGCACGATTGCTTGATGTGAAATATCACATTTTGCTCACTGAAAAAGAAAATGTCGGAAGTTCAGCAGATTACTATCAATGGGGTTCGTTATTGAAATCTGTGAGTGCGTTTGAAGCGTATCGCAAAATTTATCGCGATGTCATATCGCCCTTGCGAGTTGCTGAATTACTGATTTTAAGGGACGATATGCCACGTTCGTTACACGCCTGCATGAATGAAGTTGAAGCCGCTTTAATTGAAATTAACGGTTCAGCAGGTAAAGAAGCACGTCGAAGTGCTGGCGAATTACATGCCGCACTGCATTTTGGTCGTATTGAAGATATTTTTAAAGATGGTTTACATGAATATCTCACGCATTTTTTAGGTCAAGCCTACTCGTTAAGCCAAATTATTCGTGATGCGTATTTGGCGCGTCAAGATAGATTTGAAACATTACCCATTAGCAGAGCGGTGCAAACACAACAACAAATTACTTCCTAATTATTTTATGACTTATTGTGTAGCTTTGAAGCTGAATGCTGGAATGGTGTTCGCTTCCGACTCGAGAACTAACGCGGGAATTGATCAAATTTCGAGTTTTAAAAAAATGCGTCATTTTTTTAATGCGAATGACCGTGCCATTGTCGTTTTGAGTTCGGGGAATCTTTCGATTACTCAAACGACAATCAATTTGGTAGAACAACATAGCCGTCACCCTGAACGCCGCAACGTTTTAAATGCAGATTCTATGTTTGATGTCGCGCAATTACTTGGCGAATGTTTGAGAGAAGTACGCGAACGTGATGCCATTTTTTTAACACAAAAAAACATCGATTCAACAGTTAATTTTATTGTAGGTGGACAAATCAGAAATGAACCCATGCGTTTATTTTTGATTTATGCCGAAGGAAATTTCATCGAAGTTAGCGAAGAAAATCCGTATTTTCAAATTGGTGAAACCAAATACGGCAAACCGATTATTGATAGAGTGATAAAACCTAATACCCCGTTAAACGATGCAGTGAAATGTATGCTTGTCTCGTTTGATTCCACCATGCGTAGCAATTTATCTGTCGGTTTTCCGATTGATTTAGTCTGTTACAAATACAACAGTTTTCAATTAGATTTTCAACATATTACCCAAGACGATCCGTATTTTTCACAAATTAGTCATAGTTGGT
>CAIVBX010000257.1 GCA_903904275.1 uncultured Pseudomonadota bacterium | reverse complement strand
CACATTGTTTGATTTGGAGGTGTAATCATGGACACATTCAGAAATACCATGTTTAACTCGGGCATCGTCACCAATGAACCAATAATTGACGATGGTGTATTACACCGCATTCACGTTGAAGGTGATAAACGTGGCACGAAAAACGGGGCTTACATCCTTTTTCAAAATGGCGGCTGGTTTCAACACTGGAATAGTGGTGTGACAGGCAAATGGTCAGCTAACGGTAAAAACGCGCCACTATCACGAGAAATGCGCGAACAAATTGAAGCAGACCGCAAACAACGTCAAATCGAAATGCACCAACGCCATAATGACGCGGCAAAGAAAGCGCAATCCATTTGGTGTAATGCACAGCCTGCAATTTCACACCCTTACCTAACCAAGAAGCGTATCAAACCCCACAACACGCGAATTTATAACCATGCGTTAGTCATCCCCCTTTATTCGCCAAACCGTGAGCTGGTTAATCTGCAATTTATTGATGCGGAGGGAAACAAGCGTTTTCTATCAGGCGGTAAGAAAAAAGGTTGTTTTTCAGTGATTCGTAGTAAGTCTGTGGGTTGTGTTTCCAAACTCGCGGGGGAAAATTTAGGGTTGAATGATTCTCATTCGCTTTCTGTCATCTTGTTATGTGAAGGATTTGCAACAGGTGCAAGTTTGCACGAACACACGGGACACATGACCGTAATCGCTATGGATGCTGGCAATCTTGAACCTGTAGCCATTGAAATTAAGCGACTTTACCCAGCAAGCCAAATCATTATCTGTGGTGATAACGATGCAAGCGGCGTAGGACAGTTAAAAGCACGGTCAGCGGCTTTGGCAGTTTTTGGTAAAGTCTTAATCCCTGAAACGGTCGGTTTCGACTGGAACGATGAATTAACAAAAGGAGGTGTGTAATGGCGGATTTAGTTTTACTAACGGATGAAATGATGGCTGAAATACAGGAAAACATGACACCAGCACAACGTAAGAAGGCACACATTGCAGAACCTGCCAACGAAGTTATGGACGATGCACCAGCACCTAGTCTTAACGATGCGATTAAAAGCATGATGGGTAGCGAAGGCAAAACACCTAAATTACTGGCAATTGAAGCGTTACTGACAACGATTGATGAAATTGATTTAGTCGAGTATTGCCGTTCGATAGGGTGGCGCGGCAATGATGACGATTATCCAAACCAAAAGCATTTTAAAGTAGCGATTGTTCACAAACTGATTGAAGTTGCGAAGGTCAACAATTGGCACATCATTCACAACACAGGATTTTTCTACATTTTTAATGGTTCACACTGGATAGCCTTAGAAGATGCCGAAGTAAAACAAATGCTCAAAGAATCAGCCATAAGAATGGGACACAACGAAATCGAATGCCGCGATATTTCGTTCATCGATAAGTTACACCAGCAATTTGTGTTTAGTGGTTTTTTCAGTGAACGCCATTACAAAAAGCAATCCATCATCAATTTAAAGAACGGTTCACTGGTACTCGATGAAAAAGGCATTGAACTCAAGCCGTTCGATTACCGCGACTTCTTAACTCACCAGCTCGATTTTGATTACGACGACACCGCGCATAATCAGCTATTCATTGATTATTTAAACGTGGTTCTACCCAACAAAGACACTCAAAGAACACTACAGCAAGTGGCAGGCTATTTGTTCATTAAAGGCTTGAAACTCGAAAAAGTGTTTTTCTTATTTGGCACAGGTGCGAACGGTAAAAGCGTGTTCTTTGAAGTCATTAGCGGCATCGTTGGCGAGGAACATATCAGCAACTATTCACTCGAATCATTAACCGATGATAAGGGTTATCACCGCGCCATGATTAAAGACAAAATCGTGAACTATGGCACGGATATAAAACTCAACAACATCGACCCTGCCAAACTCAAAACCTTAGCGTCCGTTGAACCGATTGAGGCGCGTCTGCCCTATAAAGAGCCATTCATGATGACCGATTACGCAAAGCTAATTTTCAACGTGAACAAAATGGACAGTGCCAACATTGAACACACGCACGGTTTTTATCGTCGATTACTGATTATTCCATTTAGTGTGACCATCGATGATAGAAACCAAGACCGCGATTTACACAAAAAGATTCTAGCTAATAAAGCAGGGGTTTTGAATTGGATTATTGAAGGTGCAAAACAGGTTGTTGAATCGCGTGACTTGTTTGTGTCGGACGAATGCGAGCAATTTAAAAAGCAATTCCTGAAAGAAACCGATTCGGTAGCGATGTTTGAAGAGCAGTTTATTAAGGAAAATCTTAAAGGCGGGTTCTATATCTGCAAAGTAGTCCAGTGCTACAGCGACTATAAAAGCTATTGCGCGGATGTTGGCTTTAAAGGTGTTTTACAACGTGGGAATTTTGTAAAGCGAATGCAGGCGATAGGTTTTGATAAATTTGAAGACCGCGAAGGCACTCAACTAAGAAAAAACTACTCGGCAACCGCTGAAAAATTTTAATTAGAGAAAATGTTTTGAAAAAAACGCCACAAACACCACGGAACGCATTTAGTCTAGTAATTACGAGGCTTGTAGACGTGGTGTTTTTCGTTCAAAACACCACAGAAACACCACAGAAACACCACGAGCAAAAAATTGTGTGGTGTTTTGGTGGTGAAATTGTGGTGTTTTACGAGCAAAACACCACGCTATAACGCATTGATTAAAAACAATTAAATGCTGTCTGTGGTGTTTGTGGTGTTTTTTTACAACCTTTTTCTTTAAAACATTTTTTTGAAAAACAATGATGCTCGAAAAAATTAAAAACAACGGTTTTGCAATTGAACTTGATGACGATGGTTTTACTGTTTCGCCAAGTGAGAAATTGACCGCAGAACAACGCGAGTTTCT
>CAIVBX010000256.1 GCA_903904275.1 uncultured Pseudomonadota bacterium | reverse complement strand
TCCAATAACTCTCAAAATTATCTTTACGTTGTGCAGCCGTTGATGGTGAAAAAATGGAGCGGTATCTTGTGATTGTCATAGTTTATTTTGATTTAGGGTTAATTTTCAGGTTTCGGGTGGGTTATGTACCGATTTGAGAAAAATATCAGGTTTTGCCATTTTGCCATAACCTGAATTGGAGCTTGATGTTTTAAAGTACGTCGTGGAATTTGGTGATTGTAAATGTACAAATACGACAGTAGTGCGATTTTAACTCAGTTGAAGACGCAAAACGAGTGTTCCGCGTCAATTACTTGTTTAGCACTACCTTGTTATGTTGAATTAGGATTTATTGACTGTTCACTTAATTGGCATTGCCTTTGATAGTGCCTAATAGTCTTGAGCGTTGAAGCGTTTCATCCAACGCGGCAATGAACTCGTTCACGTTGATGGGTTTAGTTATATAGCGGAAAAATCCCGCTTCCAAACCTTTTTTAATATCACCAGACATGGCATTCGCGCTGAAAGCAATCACTGGAATATGTACTGTTGTCTCATCTGCACGCAGTATTTTTAAGGCTTCAAAGCCGTTTATAACTGGCATATTGATGTCCATCAAAATTACATCAGGCAGCATTTCGCGGGCTTTCTCGATGCCAGCCGTCGCATTCAATTCGCACTGCAAACTAATATCCGCATGTCCTGCAAGAATTTGCCCAATGAGTTTCAAATTCACAGGATTATCATCGATATACAACAAAGTGTGTTGCTCTGCGTTCTGAAATAATTGTGGTGTTACTAAAATCTCAATGTCACTTTCCACAGAAAGATAAGGTGTAGCTACTGAAGGAAGTTCAACCCAGAACACACTTCCCACATCAACTGTACTTTCCACACCCATTACGCCGTGCATCAATTCAACTAATCGTTTGACTACCACAAGACCGATGCCTGTGCCTGACACACCACTAAATTCTTGTCCAAGACGATTAAACCGCTGAAATAATTGCGCTATGTTTTCTGGTGATAAGCCAATTCCCGTATCTGTTATACTAATGCGAGTAAATTCTGTCACGCTGTCCACTATGCAATTTACGATTACCGAGCCATCTAGTCGATTGTATTTAATTGCATTAGAAATTAAGTTGATGATGACTTGTTTTAATCGGGTACGATCCGCACGAATAAAGCAGTCGCTAGAAAACACAGGAAAAGTCAGTGTGATATTTTGTTGTTGTGCTTGCAACTCCATCATACTCTGACATTCCGCCATTACTTCGCTGAGTAACACGCTTTCCTCAGAAATTGACACATTTTTAGATTCAATCTTTGTCAAATCCAAAATGTCATTGATAAGCGCCAACAAATGCCAACCCGCTCGAAGAATTTCAGCAATTCTTTCGGTTTGCTCAGGTGATGGCGGTGGCAAAGCAGATTCTAGTAACTGTGCGAAACCAAGAATAGCGGTAAGCGGATCTCGTAGTTCATGACTCATATTCGACAAAAAATCCGATTTAGCAAGATTCGCTTTCTCCGCAATTACCGTCGCCGCTTCCAATTCTACATTCTTATCTTGCAATAACTGATCCAGTTTTTTACGTTCCGTAATATCTCGTGCAGCGGCGAAAACGCCTTGTAACTGTCTATTTCGATCGTAAAAAGTGGTGGCATTACAAGAGACGATGGTTTCTTTGCCGTCGATGGCACGCGCAGTGAGTTCGTAGTTCGTGAGATTTTTGTGAGTCAATACCAATTTAATACCTGTTTCTGCTGCCTCTAGGTCAGTGAAATAATTCTTAAACGGTGAACCGATTAGCTCGTCGCGCGTGCAACTGGTCAAGATTTCCATCTGTTTATTGACATCGGTGATAACACCAGATGGATCGGTGGTAATCAGAGCGTCAATATTGGCTTCAAATAGTGAACGTGTGTAAAACTGATGATCACGCAAACGCTGTTCAAGTATTTGTTGTTTCACTTCAATCGCTTTACGGGTGGTGTTATCGGTACTAATTAGCAAATAACCGATAATCATGTCAGCGATATCGCGTAAAGCAGTAACTGAAACGACAGCAGGTACAAAACTGCCGTCTTTACGAAGATAAGTCAATTCATAAATATCTTCGATACCGCGTGCTGCTTTGAATACCAAGGCTTCAAAACCCGCTGTAATGAGCGTTCCAAATTCGTTACTTAACGTTTGAGCACGGGCAATCATTTCTTGCGAATCAGAGAGTTCTGCTGGTGTCATTTTATTGATGACCTCATCGGCGGCGTAGCCGAGCATACGTTCTGCGCCGACATTAAAAATTTGAATTACGCCTTTCGCATCGGTGGCAATACTTGAAAATGTTGCACTGTTAAAAATCGCATTTTGCAACGCATCTGTCTCAAGGATTCCCTTTTCAGCCAATTTACGAGCGGTAATATCACGCAAAATACCCGTGAAATAACGTTGCCCATTTAACCACATTTCATTCAAGGCAATTTCCATCGGAAAAATACTGCCATCCATCCGCTGACCCACGACTTCGCGTCCGTTAGCGTGCATCTCATCGTTGATAATGCAATCGTCAAGAAAATTTTTGGCATTCCGCAGATTCTGTTCTGGCTCGAATATCAATGTACTGACATTTTGTCCAAGAAGTTCAGTAGTCGTACAGCTAAATATTTTCTCGGTAGCGGGATTCGCGGTTTTAATAATACCGTCTGTCGCTTGAATGGTAATGATGCCATCCATTACGGTATTCAGTATGGTTTGTATCTGTGCAGCACTATCGCGCACAGTTTGTTGAACTAAATATTCTTTTGTGACATCACGGAATACTAATATCGCACCAATCACCTGAGCATTGCGGTCACGAATCGGCGCACAACTATCGGCAATATCGTACTCGCTTCCATCACGAGCAATCAGCACCGTATGGTTTGCCAAGCCTTGTATCGTGCCACACGTCAAGGTTTCAAATATAGGAATCGGCGCAAGTGCGCGTGTGTCCTTGTTGATGATATGAAAAACTTCATCAACAGGTCGTCCATTAGCTTCTTCTTGCGTCCAACCTGTGATTTGTTCTGCAAATGGATTTAATAGGGTGATACGCGCCTCGGCATTGGTGGTAATTACCGCATCACCAATAGAAGATAGTGTCACAGCAAGCCTTTCTTCGCTCACCTGTAACGTGTCATTAGTTTGTTGCAATTTTGCATTCATTTCCTCTTGAATTTTGAGCAAATGCTGTGTTTCAAGATGAATTAAATTTTGTAATCGCTGTTGTGTTTGTCTGTAAATCAAATAGGCAAATGAAAATGCTAGTAATAGCACCAAAAGACAAACGACCAGAATAGTGATAAATAATCGGCGCATATTTGATTGATATGTCGCTTCATGCTTTGCCAATTCAACTTCTTCTGTCTGGGTAAAAACATTTACTTCGGCGCGAATTTTATCCATCAATTGTTTGCCCTGACCACTGCTGACGAGCGCAAGAGCCGCTGTTGCGTCGCGATGACGGCGTAATTCAATAACCTGCGCCATTTCTGCCAATTTAGCATCAATCAGAGGAGCGACTGTTTCTACATATTGATGTGAGGAACTACCCGAAGTAAGTTGACGTAATTGTTCTAAATCGCCTCCGATACTATCGCGTACTGCTAAATACGGTTCCAAAAATGTCTCTACTCCAGTTAACGTGTAACCACGTTGTCCTGTTTCAGCGTCCTTCAATGCAGATAATAATTGATTGGCGTAATTGATGACGATATTGGTATGTTTTCTGACTTCGGCAGATTTCTCTACTTGTCCCAATCCCCAGAATAATGCTGTCGATACTAACGAAACCAATAAAGTTGCGCCAATAAAGAAAGTGGTAATTTTAAATGTAGTTTTCAAAGTGAATTTACCCTGTTTCGGCATCGTAATGGTTACTGACTTCACCCCCTAAAACAGACATCAACGCTGAACTGCGATAAATATTGAAGGCGTGATAAATATGACATAAGTTCATGAACATTAACGTTGCTCACGTTGATGTTATATCAATCCACTTCATACCTGACAACCAAGTGATACCAGTTATATTAACCATCACAGGGAACAAATAGGCGGTTGAATCAACTCGAGGGGGTAAATAATTTCGTGTAACCGCTCATTTCAAAAATCGTAAAATTACGGTTATTTTTTGGAGAATCGAAAATGAGCGAATAACGGCTGAACTAAAAAGCGGGGCAATGAAAATTTTCATTTTGTTCGGCGATGTAAATTAACCGCGTTTAGATTTTTTGTTTTGCGAAATATTTTTCGTTACAACAGCAACAGTTACGGATTTTGTTGCCGTTTTTTGTATTTTTGCGATTGATTTATTTTTTTCGGCGACTACTTTGTTATTTGCAGAAACTTTTTGCGCCATTGCGACAATGTGATTAGTTGGTATTTTTACAGATTTACCTTTTGTATTTGATGCCACACTAACCGATTTTTTATCATTTTTGTCCAATTTTTTAGCTGTCAGCAACGCTTTAACACTTTGTGGTTTGCTAACTTTTGCAATAATTTTAATCGGCGCCGCTTTTGATTTATAAACAGGTTTTGCATCGAAATGAATCATAGTATCTTCATCAGCATTGAAACCATCAGAAACCCAATCTTCAAATGGCAATTGTGCCAAGTTTTCTTTAAATGATTCAGCTTGTGCAACAGGAATCAATAAACGTCTTGGACCTGCTCCTTCAGGTGCCATTTTTGATTTATTAAAACCAGGATTAAGTTTCATAAAATCATGAAGTGACATATTTGCCATTTCAGCGGCCTTATTTAAATTCAACTGTGAATCTAAATGCACAACTTCAAAATACGGTTTGTTTGGGATGTGATGTAAATTAACGTTATATTCATCAGCATTCGCAAAAATTTTCGCAATCGCCAATAAACGCGGCACATAATTAGCGGTTTCGTTTGGCATTCTCAGCGACCAATAATCTGTCGGTAAATTACGCCCTTCATTGTGTTCAATCGATTTTTTAACGTTACCTTTGCCCCAATTATAGGAAGCTAATGCTAATAACCAATCACCATCAAAAGTTTCGCTAAGTTGTTTTAAATACGTTGTTGCCGCTTTTGTTGATGCGTAAATATCACGGCGACCGTCATACCAAGAATTTTGTTGTAAGCCGAACATTCGACCTGTTGCTGGCATAAACTGCCATAACCCCGACGCATCCACTCTTGAATTTGCATCTGGGACAAATGCACTTTCAACAACAGGCAATAAGGCTAATTCACCAGGAATGTTTTTAGCTTCAACTTCATCAAGAATGAGATGTAAATAAGGTTCGGCGCGTTTTTGAATAGTGCTTAATGCTTGAGGGTGATTTAAATACCATTCAATTTCACGGTCGATACGTTCATTTTCGATTTTGGGCAATGAATATAAAGAAAGTAATCGTGCCCAAACAGTGTCTTTATGTGATTCAGCAGTTTTGTTAATTTCTGCTTTATTGACAGGTTGGTAATTTTGGAAGTAACGATCAACATAAGCGTTATTGGGTTCGGGAGCGAGTTCATTGACGGTAAGTGCATCCTTTGCATTTTGTGAACAACCCGCTGCTGTGAGTGTCATTAACATCACTAAGAAATTAACGTGTCTGTTTAATTTTACTGGCATCATTTGACCTTTGTAGTTACGAAGTGTTTTGATTATAGTAACTTTTTAGCCTCAAATCATTAAAACAACCTTAAATTGAGTGGTCATTATGAAACGCGATTTTTTATTTGCTTATTATCAAACGCCACGCGGAAAATTATTAAAAGAGCGTGAAGTCGCTTATTTACAGCGTTCAATTACGGTTGGTTGTCAGCAAACTATTTTGCAGGTTGGCGGATTGGGCTGGGAAAATGAATTTATTGATTGTTCTCTTTATCAACATTTTTCGGTCATTGATGCCAAAAATTTGGCGTGTCATGAGGCGCGTAAAATTCAAGCCAAATCCTATGCGTTACCCATTCAAAGTGATTCAATTGACATGATTATTGTGCCGCATTTATTGGAATTTGATGCGTCACGCTTTCAAACTTTTCGAGAATTAGAACGTGTTTTAAAGCCAGAAGGTACGTTGATTGTGATGAATTTTAATCCTTGGAATTTTTGGATTTGGTATCAATTTTTATTGGATAAAAAATTGGCAAATTCGTGGCGTGGACATTTTATTTCGCGGTCGAGATTGTTTGACTGGTTAAAAATTCTTAATTTTGAAGTCTTAAATAAAACAGAATTTTATTTAGATTCAACCAAAACAAAAAATGGCGCAGATGCACTGAATCATTTTTCATTGCTTTCATCAACGTATGCGGTCAAAGCGATTAAGCGGCGATTTAATCCTATTTTAATGAATAAATCCATGTCGTTTCTTCCACGTTTAGCAGTTGCAAATCCAATGGCTGCAAAAGTGAAACATGAGAATGTACTAAAAACCTGACAGCCCTTTACAAACGATTTTAAGTTAAAATAACCGAAATTCGTGGTAATCATTTGGACGTAAATGTGTTTCGCTATTTTTTATTGGTAAGTTTTTTAATGTTTAGTTTCACATTACAAGCCAAAGAAACTAAACCTTTGCAATGTGTCGCGTTTAGTCCTTATGTTAATCAATTGACACCAAATTATGGTCAGCATCCAAGTCCTGAAATTATTGAAACATTACTCGATACATTAATTAAACAAACGTCGTTTCGTTGCATCATGAGTTACGGTGTTTTAAATGGTTTAGAAGCGATTTTTCCCGCCGCAAAAAAACGTGGCATTAAAGTGATTGCGATTTTATGGATTGATAAAGACAAACTCGTCAATACCGATTCGATTGCTCACGGCATTGCGTTGGCGCGTGAATATCCTGAAACGATTATTCGTTTAAGTTGTGGTTCTGAAGTGCGGACACGAAATAATTTTGCTTTCGATAGTGAAACGGAACGGTGTTTAAATGCCTTGCGCGAAGCAAAAGTGTCACAACCGATTGGCGTGATTGATACTTGGTGGGAATGGTGTAATCGCTCACAACCTTGTCATCAAAACCAATTTAGCGCACAAGTTGATTGGATTGGGATTAACATTTTTCCATGGTGGGAAAATCGTCATGCTGATTTATTTCCGTGTGTAAATGCGAATGAAGCGGCAGATTTTCATTTAAATCGTTGGCAAGAAGTCAAAAAAACACATCCTACAAAAGAAGTGATTATCACGGAATTTGGTTGGGTTTATGCGCCCGAAGGCAAAGGACAAATTAACCTCAAAACAAAAAAAGAATGCGGCATTGCAAGTCGCAAAAATCAACAACTTGTTATTGAAAACACGTTTAAAAAATTAGCAGAAAAGAAAGTTTCTGCGGTAGCATTTGAAGCATTTTCAGAAAATTGGAAACCCGATAAAGAAGGGGATTTCGGACAATTTTGGGGTTTATGTGATGGCTCGCCACCTTATAAATGCCACATTCCACTCAAACTTAACTATTAAAATACCTGTGAAAAAAAAACTTTTCTTTGCTTTGAATGTTGTTTCTTTATTGCTGGCATCGCAAATAGCCAATGCGCGTCATGCTGAAATTTTAATTGATGCCGAAAATGGCAATGTGTTGCATGAGATGGATGCGACACAATCATGGTTTCCCGCATCATTAACCAAAATGATGACGCTTTATTTAACATTTGAGGCATTAAATGATGGTGAAATTCATTTGAATGACCGAATGTTTGCTTCGGCTCACGCTGCTCATCAACCACAAAGCCGTTTAGGTTTGCATCATGGTCAAAATATAACGGTTGAAGAAGCTATTTTGGCAGTGATTACACGATCAGCGAATGATGCAACCGTCGTTTTAGCCGAACAATTAGCTGTCACCGAAGATAATTTTGCGATTCGTATGACCGCAAAAGCGCATTCTCTTGGAATGTATAACACCTATTTTATGAATGC
>CAIVBX010000255.1 GCA_903904275.1 uncultured Pseudomonadota bacterium | reverse complement strand
TTATGATTCATTTTGTTAATGGCAATCCTGTTAAAGCACCTTTCCCAGAAGAATTTGAACAAATCATATTTGCATTAGGCTGTTTTTGGGGAGCTGAACGTAAATTTTGGCAACAAAAAGGCGTGTACAGTACAGCAGTCGGTTACATCGGTGGTAACACTGAAAACCCTACCTATAAAGAAGTTTGTACGGGTTTAACAGGTCACGCAGAAGCTGTTTTAGTAGTTTATGATCCTGAAATTATTGCCTTTTCTCAACTATTACCTGTGTTTTTTAATGCTCATAATCCTACTCAAGGCATGCGTCAAGGTAATGATATTGGCTCGCAATACAGGTCTGGTATTTACACTTTTACGGATATTCAACAAAAAGTAGCTGAATTTGCAAAACGGATTTATGACAAACAACTTAGTGAAGTAGGATTGTCAAACATTACCACTGAGATATTGCCTGTTACAGAGTTTTACTATGCGGAAGACTATCATCAACAGTATTTAGCTAAAAATCCTGATGGTTACTGTGGGCTGGGTGGACTTGAGGTGAAATATCACGATGACAAATAATACGCCTTACTTTCACATTGGTGGTGAACCAGCTATTCGTCTATTGGTAGATCGTTTTTATTTCTACATGGATACGTTACCCGAAGCGCAAGGCATTCGAGCAATACATCAACCGAATCTTGCTTCTGCGAACAGTAAATTATTTAAATTTTTATCAGGCTGGTTGGGTGGACCTAATTTATTCATGGAAGAATTTGGGCATCCCATGTTACGCGCTCGTCATTTTCCTTTCAGTATTGGTGAATCTGAACGTGACCAATGGATGCTGTGCATGAATAAAGCACTCGATGAAATTCCTATGAATCCAATACTGCACACCAATATCCAAAATGCGTTGCAGGATTTAGCAACACACATGATAAATACGAATGATTGAACAGTTAATTATTCTGATTACTTCAGTCATTGCGAATACATTTTCAGCAACGGTGTAAAAAGTTTCCTTTTTACCCGTTACGCTTATGACGTGAATCCGCCAGTCACAAAACCAAAATTGATAGTCATATCGTGAAATGAGCTACCGCTATTTACGTCACTTTGAAATGCGTTTAAACGATACCGAATATCACTGCGTAACGAGAATTCCTCACTGATTTGATACGTTGCACCGATACCCGATTCAAAAATAAACGACGTGGTTTGAGTGTGATAAGTCGTTTGTTTTTTCATAAACTCGCTATTCATTTTATCGTCAGTATTCACACCGCCAACGGCTGCAACTAAATAAGGCGAAAAGGTGTCACGTTGCAAAAAAACTTGTACATCAAGCGTGCCACCTGCGAGTTGCGAATCACCGTCTACACTTAAATTCGGCACGTTTTGGCAACAGGAATAATCGTTTTCATATTTTTGCCAAAATCCGCGAATTTCAACGTTGAAATACTCGTTCATTTCTTTGCCAATTGCGAGTCCTGCACCAAAACCATCAAAGGCTTCTTTTTTATCATCCGAATGTAAATAACTTCCAAATGGTGCAATGTAAAAATCACTCTCTGATTCATCTTCAGCTAGCGCAAAAGTTGAATGCGCCAATAATGCCGTCAAAACAGCTACTTTTATCGATTGTTTGCCACACATATTCCCGCCATAAAATCGTTGTTATTACATTTTCAAAATCAACGCATCACTGGCAAAGTTGGATATTCCTGAAAGTTCAATGACAAATTCTGCTTTGCCATCACCGTTTGTATCGCCTTGTAATTGGTGCGTTGCGCTGTCAAAACGTAATTGAGCGGCTTGTTTTGTAAAATCAGCTGTGCCGATATAATGAAAAAGCTGTTTTCCTACTTGATTTGAATTTGCATCCACGGCACTCAAATCAATTTTGTCGCCTTGCAACGCAGAAAAATCAGTAATCACATCGTGGATTGCACTCAAACTATCGCTTACGTTTTGATATGCAAATGTATCGGCACCCGCTCCGCCCGTTAAAATATCTTTTCCTGCCAAGCCACTCAAAATGTTGGCTGCGCTATTTCCTGTAATCTGATTATTTAAAGCGTTTCCAACTCCATTCAACGGGGCGGTGACTTTTTCAGTTGTGGTGACAAGTTTTTCAATTTTGGCCGGAATATGGAGTAATTCTTGTCGCCATTTAGGCAAACATAACAACGGGTTATCAATCCATTCCGTTTTTGTGACGGTTTGGGTCACAAGCGTTTCTTCTAAAATCAAATTCTGAAATTCCGTTGGCAAAGCCGTCACCGTTATCGAACTTTGCAACGTGGTAGGTTCGGGATTTTTAATAACAGGCACGCCTGGATCGATAAAATGATTACTTGCGGGATTGTCATCACCAAAGGCATTGTCGGTCAGAATAATTTCAATTTGTTGAACGGTTCCGTCGGCAGCTTTTACAAAACGCGCTCCGTCACCATTGGGTGTGCGTTGCGTAAAATCGTACCAACCCGCTTGCGATGCAGAAGTGAGTTTTTCGCCATCGAGCGTAATCAGCGAATTTTCAGCAGCGTTATAAAATTCAATCGTTTGCGCGGAAACATATTTCAAGTAAGCGTTAAAATTTTCAGCTGCACGCGAAACATCGATGATAACTTTAGTTTGTAGCCCTGCCCGATTTGGAAACATATCTGTTAAACCCGCATCCGTTGTCGCATCAACGGAAAATGTAATGGGATCCCAAGGTGTTTGCAAGGTGTCACTTTGTGTCGGTTTGCTGCCACCAATAACGGAACTGTCACTTGGCAAAACGGCAATATGACTGAGTTGTGCTGAATCATCAATTTCACTGGCTTTTTCTTTTGCAACCACGATATTGATGATTGAGTTTGGTGACGTTAATGTGTTTTCCTGAGCGGCTTTGAAATCTTGATACGTTCCCCACGCGATATTAGCCACACCACCTTGCGATTTATCTTCGATGTTATCGTGATTTAAATCGCCCGTTTGTTTTTCGCCAATTGGCGTTGCAAGATTTGCTAATTGTTCTTCTAATTCAGGCGAAACACCATCTAAATCGGACAAATCAAGAGGATTCAAATTTAAAAACAACGACACACCATCGGCACTAATTTCAAATTGGTCAATAGCTTTATTTGTATTAAGCGCAGCACTGGGAATATAGCTGTAACTGCCGTCCCAAGTATTCAGTGTGAAAATTGAACCATTTTCTAGCGTCGATTGAACAAGTGAATGTCCCGCTTCGTCTACGCCAACGGGTTTGCTATTTTTCAATTCAAATAAAAGTTGAATTTCATCTAAATCAGACCATGATTTATCTGCATTTTGAACAATTGGCATGGCGTGTATAGACTGCAATACGACTTGTCCGTGTAAAACATTTTTTGTGACATTGTCGATTTGCGTTTCAATCAACACTTGCTTGCTCAAATCATCGACCAAAATCGGTACGTCTTTTGTGCCTGTGATTTGAATAATCACATTTGATTGCACGTCATCGGTGGTTTGAATTGGAAAGGTATCGAGATAAATTTTGTCTTGTAAAAATTCGTTATGTGGTGAATTTGTCGTGTAAGTCCAATTACCCAGTTCATCGATATTAAATGTACCAAATTGACCGTTAATCGATTTTTGCGCGGTGATTTTTGGTAAATCCGTGATTTGTCCCGCCGCATTTAAAACGGAATCGGTTTCAACTAAATACTGCGTGGTATCGGGATGGTGAATAATTTTTTTTGGCAAAATTTCAAAGGTTTTCGCAATCGCTAACGGTTCTAAACTATTTCCCGCAATGTCTTTAATTTCATCCGCATTAAGCGTGATTTTATATGTTCCTACGTCAGCTTTTTTCCAACCATCTTTTGGTGCAGCGATAGTGTAAATTGCCGTGTTATTGTTAAACGTCACGTTTGCAACAGTTAAATCTGCCGTGCCTGAAACAGAAATATCTTTGAGCGAAATGGTTTTGGTATCAATACCACTGCCTGAATCGCTGTAATTTACTTGAACGGTAAAAGACGTAGAATCATTTAGTAATTCAAAGTCGTCACGCTGAACAGAATCTAAAACTGGCGGAGTAGTATCTAATGTAAAAGCAAGCGGCTCGCTGATTTTTTGATTACCTGCACTGTCGGATTCGCGGACAAAGGCATTATGCAAACCGTCGTTTATCAATGTGAAAGAGTGATTACTTCCAAGCGACCATATTTTGCCGTCTTCGCTAAATTCCCACGTTGTCCCTTGTTCAATATCCGAAACGTTAATTGTCCCATCAGCGGTAATCGAATCATCTTTTGCTTTGCCCGTATCGTTTACTAAATTGAGCGTGGGCGTTTTAATTTGGCTGTTTAAAGTAAAATTTAACGTCGCGTAGTTTAAATTCGTGTTGCCTGCTAAATCGGTTTGCCGAACCAAAACGGTTTTATTGCCGTCGCCTGTTAATACAAACGAATCATTTTTCCCGTTTAACCACGTCGCACCACTGTTTGTGCTGTATTGCCAACTTGCGCCATCTTCTAAATTTGACACAACAACTGTTCCGTCATTGGTCAAATTATCGGTTGGATTTCCACTGTCCGTGCGTAATTTAATCGTCGGTAAATTAACTTGCGTATCAAGCGTAAAGGTAAGCAATTCACTATTCGCGCTAAGATTTCCAGCAATATCGGTTTGATTAATCAATACCGTTTTGATGCCATCATCGCCCGTGACAGTTAAACGATGTTCGATACCCGCAGCCCACGTTTTACCGTTATCCAAACTATATTGCCACGTTGCATCGGGTTCTAAATTTGAAACTGTGACGCTGCCATCGTTGGTAATGAAATCGTTTTTTTGTCCGCTGTCGTTGATTAACGCCAAGGTTGGCGGCGGTGAAAGTGTGTCAAGAGTGAAATTTAACGCACCGTTATGGATGCTTAAATTTCCGTTATCATCAATTTGTCTCGCGATAACATTTTTAATTCCATCTCCTGTTAATGTGAATTGGTCACCGCTGCCTTTTGTCCATGTTTTCCCGTTATCGATGCTGTATTGCCACGCAAAGAAACCACTTTCTAAATTCGACACAGAAACCGTGCCGTTATTCGTGACATTGTCATTTTGTCGCCCACTATCTGTGAGTAGTTTTAATGTTGGCACATTGGGTAAAAAACTGACTTTTACGTTGCCGCTCACATTCCCTGCAACATCCGTTTGACGCACAAGCACGAATTTGATTTCATCCGAAACCAATAATTTATTACCGTTGCCAGTTGTCCAATGAATACCATCAGGGCTAAATTCCCAGCTTGCGCCACTTTCAATGCCTGACACGTTTGCTGCATGGTCGTTGATATTTGGGCTATCTGTTGCCAAACTTAAAATCGGTTTGCTAATTTGTGTATCAAGTAAAAAATGTAACGGAGAACTAATTTGACTGACGTTGCCAGCCAAATCCGTTTGTTGAATTAAAACGGTTTTGTTGCCATCACCTTGTAATGTGATGTGATTATCGCTACCTATGAGCCAACTTACACCGTTATCAAGGCTATAACACCAACTAGCTCCAGCTTCTAATCCGATAACATCAAATGTCCCGTCGCGAGTGATAAAATCATTTGCTGCTTTGCCCGAATCGTTACTTAACACAGTGGAAGGTGTGGCAACGCTGGTGTCTAACGTGAAATTTAGCACCGTGCTATTGAGATTTTTATTTCCTGCCAAATCAGTTTGTTTAACGAGAATCGTTTTATTGCCATCACCGTAAAGGGTAAAACGATCGCCATTTCCTGTTGTCCATGTATTCCCGTTATCCGTGCTGTATTGCCAATCCGCCCCGTTTTCTAAATTAGAAACCTTCACTGTGCCATCACCAGTTAGCGCGTCGTCATTTTTTATTCCTGTGTCGTTGACTAACTCCAAAACAGGTGTGGCGACTTGCGTATCTAACGTAAAAGTTAGCAAACTCGCTGGACTAAAATTACCAACCACATCAATTTGGCGCACAAAAACGGCTTTTTCACCATCTCCAAACAGACAGAAATTATCGCTATTTCCCGTCGTCCATGTCAGGTTATCTGTGCTAAATTGCCAACTTGCACCATTTTCAATGCCTGCCACATTGACCGTACCGTCGCTTGTAATACGATCAAAATTATTTTTACCTGTGTCATTTGTCAGCGAAAGAATAGGTAACGTAGCCGTGGTGTCCAACGTGAATGTCAACGCTACACTGTTCACGCTGATATTTCCCGCAAAGTCAGTTTGCCGAGCAATCACGGTTTTATTGCCATCGCCGTTCAACGTCAAACTGTTATTTGTGCCAGAAATCCATGTATTTCCTGCATCAAGGCTATATTGCCAACTTGCGTTAGTTTCAATTCCTGATACGGTAACAACACCTGTTTTGGTTATATTTCCAACGGGCGTTTCGAGTGTTAAAACGGGTGGTAAAACTGTGCTATCTAAAACTAAATTCAACGTGGCGTTATTGCTAATATTGCCTGCCACATCTGTTTGACGGACAAAGACTTGATGGGCTCCGTCACTTACGAGCGTGAATCGGTCGCTATTGCCAAGATTCCAATTTACGTTATCGGTACTCCACTCCCATTTTGCCCCAGACTCCAAACCTGCCACGATAATCGTACCGTCATTGGTGAGTTTGTCATTGGCATCACTGCCACTGTCCACCGCTAAAGTCAGTGTTGGCAAAGTAACGAGCGTGTCTAAAATAAAATTCAACGCAGCAATGGCACTCACATTACCAAGTACATCCATTTGCCGAACTAAAACGGATTTATTGCCATCGCCATTTACAGAAAATGTTGAACCTGTGCCACTTGTCCACGTTGTCGCATTGTCAGTGCTAAATTCCCACGTTGCACCACTTTCAAGACCTGAAACAGTGATATTTCCATTGCTAGTAATCGCATCTGTAGTGCTGTTTCCTGTATCCAACATCAACGCTAACATGGGTGTTGCCGTAAAATTATCTAACACATACGTCGAATTATTGATGCTTGTTGGCAATAAATTTGTAAGTGAATTATTCACGCTATCACTGATATTTTGTCCAGCTGAGAGTGCAAATTGAATCGTGCCGTTCAATGTAGCTAAATCACCGCCTGAAACTGTCACATCGTAAGTATTGCCGCTCACTGCACTTACCGTTGAAATAGTCGCGCTCGTTCCTGTAACGATGAAATCATTTGCATCAACATTTTGTACCGCTTCACTGAACGTGACGCGAAATGTCAATGTGTCGGCATTCGTGGTGGCAACACTTGGAATTTGTCGCACGATACTTGTGATTGTTGGTGATAACGTGTCAACACTGTAGTTTTGTGAATTGGTAACATCTGTGCCTGTATTTCCTGCACTATCTGTTACGCCAGAATTATCAACTGTTATTAAATTAGTTGCGCTTTCAATATCGACCGTTGGAGTATAAATTGCTGTCCAAGTCAATCCGCCATTTGTTGTGAGTGGCGTTGAAATGCTGCCGTTAGAAACACTAATGTCTGCTGCAGTGAAACCTGTAACGATTTCAGAAAAAGTGAATGTGATGGTCGCTGTTTCTCCTCGACTAATAATATAATCACTACTCGTTATCACGCAGGTTGGCGGCGTTTTGTTGTAAATAATGTTTTTCGTTGCAGGCGTTGCGGCATTACCAACGACATCCGAAACGGTGGCGTTAATGTTAAGCGTACCTTCTGCAAAAGATTGAATTTCACTTGCTGAAAGCGAAACCGACCAAAGATTACTATTTACCGTTGCTGTTTTTGTTAAACCTCCAACGGTGACTGTAACGATTTGCCCATCTTCTGCGCCACTGGTTGTGCCTGAAATAGCAATCGAATTGTCATCTTCTTGCGCGTTAATTTTGTCATCCAGTGCAACGGTGTTTATTGAAAGCGTTGGTGGTGTTTTATCAATTGAATACGATTGTCCAGAAGAAAAATTACCATTTCCTAAACCTGCACCACCGAGTCGAATGCTATTTGCGCTCAAAATGCTGTCATCATCGCTTAAATCTAAACGTAATGTGCCATCACCCAAACCTGTATTGACGCTTACCGTGTAATTTGCCCCGCTACCTGAAACACTAGAAATACTTGCGCCTGAAATATCTGATGTAAAAAGCGAAAAATCACTCGTGTCCACGCCTGATACGTTTTCGCTGAATGTGATAGTGTAATTCACTACATTGGCATTTGTTGGTGAAACCGAAGCGCGATTGATTGCCGTGACTGATGGAATAGAATTTGCCGTTAGCGTTTGACTATTTACAGCCACAAAACTGCCCGATGTGGCGTGAAATGCTAAATTATCGCTCGCTGTTGCGCTGGTGTATTGCAATGTTAAACCAGAAAAAGTGGCACTTCCTGAGCTTAGGTTTTGCGTTACCGTCATTGCAATGCCATCCGTATCAACAGTGCTTGTTAAACTGGTTACTGTGCCATTCAAAATACCATCAATCGGGTCAGTGACGGATAATGTAATGGGCGTGTTGTAATCAATGTCGAGAACATTTTGAGCATCGACAGCTCGCACAACTGGAACGGCGGTAAAAAGTGTTGAACCGCCATTTTCAATGCTAGTGGGCGAAGGTTGGGTAGAAAATTCTAATTTTGTGGCAACTACATTTGAATCAACCGCCGTTGAAACAGCGGTTGCCAATCCTGCCGTGCTAGCAGAAATTTGAAATGTTTCATGGTCAGCGGTCGCGGTGTAACTAATGCCGCTAAAACTGGCAACACCTAGCGTTTCAGCAAGCGATAAATAGCCAGACAAACTGCCACTTGAGTTTTCACTTAATACAACCGTCCCCGTAAAATCCAAATCTACGTTATTAACAGCATCTGTTGCATTTACCATAGGCTGTGTCGTGAGAGCAGAACCACTAACAGAGCCATCAGGCTGAGTGTTAAAAACTAACTTCGTTGCGATGACATCGACTGCTGAGCCTGTGCCATTTGTGATTGTTGTTTGCGCCAATTGCAATTGGGTACTACCCGATGTCGCAACATTTACGCCGCTATTTGGCGCGAGTGATAAACCATACGTTTGTCCATCTATTAAGCCTGTGTTGTTAGTGAAATAAGCACTGACGGTGTAGGTTTGGCTTTGGGTATTTGCAACTGAAATGTTTAAACTTGGAAATGTAAGCGAATTTGTGACGTTATTATAAATTCCTTCGACTGGCGTGGTAATTCCCGAACCATTTAACAGCCATTTAACTTTATTAAAATCTGCGCTTCCTGACGTGTTAAGTACGATTTGAGAAATTAACGTTGGCAAACCATCTGATACGCCATCGTTAATCGTGAAATCAAATACATCAACGCCCGTACTCGTTGCTGTAGACGGTAATGCAATTGGCTCAATAAGTGCGCTACTTGCGGTAATTGCCGCTAAATTTGGATCAATACTTTTTGTGTTACTGACTTCGTTTTCAGCAAAACCTCCACCCACCCAGCTTGCTTGAACTCGAACTAACTTTGCTGATTCAGTCGTTGTTAATGTGTATGTCGAGGCTGTTGCTCCCGTAATATCTGTCCAAGTAATGCCGTCAGAAGACGCTTGCCATTGCCAAGTGAGCGAGGTGAAACCGTCTGCATCAGCCAATGTATTCATTGCAGCTGTTAGCGTATTATTTGGAATTGGTGTACCTGAAATGGACGGCGCACCTGTGTGAGGAGTATTTACAGGGGTAATAGAAATGTTAAACGTCTGCCCTGTTATCGTTCCGCCCGCCCCGTCAGTTACGCTAAACGTAAGTGAATCTGCACCATTGAGATTAACGGTTGGTGCGTAAGTAATCTTTCCTGTATCAATATCGTTTTGAGCAAAAGTATCGCCAACGGTTAATGAAACACCGCTTTTACTTAAAGTTCCTTTTGTAGTGGCAGTTGTAATTGTGTAGGTAAGCAGTGCAGCACCTTGTTCAGCATCAACCACTTTCAATATCGTGTTACTAATCGGCGTGATTGCCGCATTTTGTGCAATGGTTAAACCAGCATTTACGCCTCCTATAAAAGTAGGAGGTGTATCACTGTTAATTGCTGCAACCGTACTGGCAACATTGCTTGTAAGCAAAGATGAGTAAGTAAATGATTTGCTCTCACCTGCTAACAATTGCCCCGCATCATAAGTAAGGCTGATGGCGTAATTTGCCGTATTTGTTGATCCGACAGCAGGAACAGTTGCATAAGCAAGTAGATCGAAAGGATTTACAGGAGTAGTACTGGTATTAAAACCATTAGCTACCCGCGTGTTTGGGTCTGTTGAATAATAACCAAAAATTGTAGGATAGCCTGAGGCAAGTTGATAAGAATCATTTGTCGGATTCGACGCAAGAACTAGAGCTGATCCACTCGTAGGTTGTTGATATTGAATGGTGTTGACGGTGTTGTAATTGCCTGTGTAATCCGTTGTGTTATCTGCGTTCACCATTCGCATATAACGTGCATCGTTCAACGTTGAAGCACTGATATTTTTTAATGTGACATTTGCCGAATAATACAAATCATCGATGCCAAAACTGTAAGTAATCGTGACTTGTAATTTTGCGTTGTAAATTCCAACGTAAGTAGCCGAAAGCGTGTTGCCTGAAGATGTATTAGTGAGCGAAACATTGGTAACTTGATGCAAACTCCCTAAATTGTAATTTGTACCGTAGGCGGTTGTTGCGCCTTGTATATAACCAACGGTAAAAATTTCAAATGGGTTGCCAGGTAAAAAGAAATCAATATTGTAAGCATCATGCCCTGTACCAAATCCGAAAGGGTTATAAACCATCCCAACTTTCGTTTCACCAATACCTTTGTAATAGCCAGTAGGTGGTGACGCGCTTGTTCCAAAGTTACCATCAGGTGAAATTCCCAGCTCAAAATACTTTCCCAGCAAAAATATATTGCCTGCCGCATCTTTAACCGAACTCGGCGCAGCTAATAACAGTCCTTGATAATTCGGGGCTGAAATTGCCGCACTTTCTATTTTTCCGCTATGAACTTCTAAATCCCAATCACCGCCTAACGCACTTGCTCCTGTTAAATCATTACTTGCGGCAATATCTGCGTGCGTTAAATTGGCGAGTAAATTCACAAAATCAACGCCTTTTTCGCCTTTTGCAATGTCACAACCATAAAGCAAAATATCGCCATCTTTAGAGAGCGATTGTCCAATTTTTTTTAGCAGTGGCGTGTTTTGAGAGATGTTTTCGCTAGTTAGTGTTCCATTAGCAAAATCTAATTCCCCGCTCGCCCCGTGTGAAATAATGTGAATGGCATCAAGGTTTTTTTGTCCCTGTAATGCGGTGACGATTTGTGACAACGTATTCGTTTTTGCATTAAGAAAAACAACTTTCGCACTCGACGTATCAATGTTTGCAAGTAAATCGGGTGCATTGGCAATTGTTGAATCAATAAACAGTATCGATTTTTTTTCGGTTTTCATAACAATAACCTCTGCTTAATGAATTTTATGACTTAAAGTTCTTTGCCGAATAACTTGATAAATCGCTTCATTAACGCCATGCGCTGATTCATCGTGAAATTGCCAAATTTGTCGTTATTGCATTGTCATTGCCATGACAGCCATTCGCACTGCAACACCATTGCTGACTTGTTGCAAAATAACCGATTGCTTACCATCGGCAATACTTGAATCAATTTCAACACCACGATTTATAGGACCTGGGTGCATCACAATCGCATCGGGTTTTGCGAATTTTAATTTTTCAGCTGTTAAACCAAAACAATTGAAATACTCACTTTCACTTGGTAATAACGCCGAAGTCATGCGTTCTTTTTGTAATCGCAACATAATTACCACGTCAATATCTTGCAAACCTTCAAATAAATCGTGCGAAACTGTTACGCCTAGCGATTTAATTTCAGCGGGTAACAATGTTTTAGGTGCAATCACACGCACTTCTTTTGCTCCTAAAATGTTTAACGCATGAATTTCAGAACGCGCCACGCGAGAATGCAAAATGTCGCCAATAATCGCGACGCGCAAATTTGAAAAATCTTTTTTATGTTGACGAATCGTGAACATATCAAGCATTGCTTGTGTTGGATGCGCGTGTTGACCATCGCCTGCATTGATAACGCTGATATTTTCTGCCGTTTGTTGTGCGATAAAATGCGCCGCGCCACTTACTGCATGACGTACAACAAAACCATCAACAAACATTGCTTCTAAGTTCCGAATCGTATCAAGCAAACTTTCGCCTTTTGATGTTGCTGACGTGGCAATGTTCATATTGATAACTTCTGCACCCAATTTTCTTGCCGCTAGTTCAAATGTCGTGCGGGTTCGGGTGCTATTTTCAAAAAACAAATTCACCACCGTTTTATCACGCAACAATGGCACAGATTTAATTTGTGGTTGCGAATGTGAACGGTCAATAAATGTTTCGGCAGTGTCGAGAATTTGCGTTAAAAGTGCCGCGTTTAAGCCTTCTGGCGTTAAAAAATGTTTCAATTTGCCGTTGGCAGTGAGTTGTAAATTTGTCATGATTTTTTAATTTGAAAATTTTTGTTTATTACGATTTGCCCAAAAACTAGTGGCTAATTCGTATGCGGCTTTTTTTGTTTCAACTTTACCTAATAATTTTAACGTAACTGCCGCTGTGCCAATCACGCTAGCTTCGGCAAATTCATCATCAATTTTACCGCGCCAAAGTTGTGCTAATTGTTCAGGATTTAAATCTTCCGCTTTAACGTGTCGATGTGTGAATAATGCGTCCCAGTTTTCATCGCTTAATTCACCGTTATGAACGCTTTGAACTAAACATTCTATGTCTGGGTTTCGTTCTGTTTCACCGCCCTCACCTTTTAAAACCGCCATGTGTGGTTGATTTAAAAGCATTGCCGCGTGTTGATGAACAGCACGATAACTTGGATGAAAAATACCTTGAATGCTGTACGGCGCATCAAATGGATTCAACAAACGCACTAACGTATGAACAGGCGAACGTAATCCTAAAATCGGACGTAATTGAATAATATCGTGTAATTTTGGGCAAAAATGTTCTAGCGACAAATAACTAAATTTTTGTGTTTGTAATTGATTTTGCGCATCTTCGATTGATGTTGCGGCTTTTAAATTCAAATAATGCAACACATTTTCAGTGTAAATTCTATCGGGTGAATGTCCTTCTGCGCCGTGCATAAAAACCGTAATACCATTTTCAACTAAAAGTAACGCCGACAACAAAAACCAAGGTAAATGACGGCGTTTGCCAGCGTAAGATGACCAATCTAAATCCACTTTTACGTCGTGTGAAAATTTAAAAAATTCGCGTCCCGCTTGGGCAAAACCTGCTAATTCTTCGGCGGTTTCTTCTTTTACACGCATCAACATTAAAAACGCGCCCAGTTGAATCGGTAAAACATCATCCGCCAAAATCATTTCCATGGCTTTGTAGGCTTCATCTTGTGTAAGAGGTCGAGAACCTTTTTTGCCTTTACCTAAAATGCGGACAATTTCAGCAAAAGGATGTTCTTCGGAAGGCGTGTGTTCATGGTGGGTAAATGTCATGGTTAATCTCGAATAATGGTTGATAAAGCAAAAATAACACGACACAAAACCAATTGCATACAATTTTAAGTAATTCAAACAACCGCGTAAAATACAGCGATTTTTATTCACACAAATTTTTAAAATGATAATTTTCGATTTTTTAGACAAAAAACACACTATTGCAGGCGCAGGTTTTAATCGTTGGCTTTTGCCACCTGCCGCGCTTGCGATTCATTTATGTATTGGTATGGCGTATGGTTTTTCAGTATTTTGGTTGCCTCTTTCCAAAGCGATAGGTATTAAACAAAGCATTGCTTGTCCTGTGGACATGGGATTTTTTGCCGAATTATTTGTCACGACATGCGATTGGAAAATTTCAACGCTTGGCTGGATGTACACTTTATTTTTTGTATTTTTAGGTTCTTCAGCGGCAATTTGGGGCGGATGGCTTGAACACGTTGGTTCACGCAAAGCAGGTGTTATTAGTGCTTTATGTTGGTGTGGCGGAATGCTTTTATCGGCGTTTGGAATTTATTCACATCAATTTTGGCTCATGCTTTTAGGTTCAGGTGTTATCGGCGGCATTGGTTTGGGGTTGGGTTATATTTCCCCTGTTTCGATGCTGATTAAATGGTTTCCTGACCGTCGCGGTATGGCAACAGGTATGGCAATTATGGGTTTTGGCGGTGGCGCGATGATTGGCTCACCGTTAGCAACTTTGTTAATGGGGCATTTTGCAACTGAAACGGATGTTGGTGTAATGCAAACCTTTATTGCAATGGCGGGGATTTATTTTGTTTTCATGATAGCAGGTGCGATGACTTACCGATTGCCTGTTTCAGGTTGGCAGCCTATTGGTTGGACACCGCCTGTTTTATCGGAAAACAAAATGGTTACACCACACCATGTTCACGTTAAAAATGTGTTCAAAATTAAACAATTTTGGTTGTTATGGGGTGCATTGTGTATGAATGTGAGTGCTGGCATTGGCGTAATTGGTATGTCATCACCGATGTTGCAAGAAGTTTTCGGCGGACACTTAATCGGTTTAGAAAAAACTTACAGCCAACTCGATAAACCTGAACTTGCGACGATTGCGACCGTTGCTGCTGGTTTCACCGCATTATTAAGTTTATTCAACATCGGCGGACGTTTTTTCTGGGGTAGTTTATCGGACAAATTGGGACGAAAATTGACATTTTTTATTTTTTTCGTTGTTGGTAGCGCGTTGTATTTAAGTGTTTCAGCCAGCGCGATGGCAGGAAATAAAGTGTTATTCGTCGGCGCATTTTGTTTAATTTTAAGTATGTATGGCGGCGGTTTTGCAACTGTTCCTGCGTATTTAGCTGATTTATTCGGTACACAAATGGTTGGTGCAATTCATGGTCGATTATTAACCGCATGGGCAACTGCTGGTGTTTTAGGTCCAGTGATTGTGAATTATATGCGTGATTATCAACTCAGTTTAGGCATTCCGCGCGAACAAGTTTATAACCAAACTATGTGGATTTTAGCGGGGCTTTTAGTTATCGGTTTAATTTGTAATTTGCTGATTCGTCCTGTTGACGAGAAATGGTTTATGAATGCCGAAGAACTTGCATACGAAAAACATTTAGCTCAAGACAAAATTCACGATGAAGAAATTGGCGCAGATGAAGCGGACGATATGGTGACATCAACACCACTTATTTTGGTTTGTACCGCATGGTTTGTGGTTGGAATTCCATTGGTGTGGGGAATTTATAAAACGTTAATGAATGTGAGTAAATTTTTTATTTAATACTCAATCTGACATAAGAATTAAGCAATAATGGTCAACAAAACGAGTTTTTAACCATGGTTAAAAACTCGTTAATGTAAGCAAAAATCGCAAAACCTCATAAGAGATATTGCAATTCTACTTTTTGTAGTAAATTAAAAATTTCCAGATTTAATTTTTCTCACAGTATTAACTAAATGGTCAACTTCATCATGCGTGTTGTAAAAAGCCAGAGATGGACGAACGGTCGCTTCTAAACCAAAACGTCGCAAAATTGGTTGAGCGCAATGATGTCCGCTGCGAACTGCAATGCCGACTTTATTCAAGGCTTCGCCGATTTCGGTTGTTGTGTGACCTTTCAACACAAAAGATAAAACGCTGGTTTTTTCTTTTGCCGTGCCGATTAACGTTAAACCATCAATTCGGCGCAAGGCTTCCATCGCATAAGCAAGCAAATCGTGTTCATAAACAGCAATGTTTTGAATGCCAATTTTTTGCACATATTCCAACGCTGCACCCAAACCGACAGCATCCGCAATGTTTCCTGTTCCCGCTTCAAATTTTGCAGGTGCTGGTTGATAACGTGTGTGTTCAAATGTCACATCTTCAATCATGTTGCCGCCGCCTTGCCAAGGTTGTGTGGCTTCGAGCAAATCACTTTTGCCATAAACCACGCCAATTCCCGTCGGTGCAAAAATTTTATGACCCGAAAATACCAGCCAATCACAATCCAAACTTTGCACGTCAGCAGAAATATGTGAAACCGATTGTGCGCCATCGAGTAACACTTTCGCGCCAACACGATGCGCTAAATCAATCATTTCATGAGCTGGCGTAATTGTGCCGAGTGCATTTGAAACTTGCGTAAATGACACGAGTTTTGTTTTTGCGTTGAGCAATTTTTGATATTCATCAAGTAAAACTTGACCATTATCATCAACGGGTGCAACGCGCAAAACCGCGCCAGTCACTTTACACAGTTGTTGCCAAGGCACAATGTTTGCGTGATGCTCGAGCCAAGTAATGACAATTTCGTCGCCTTCTTTAATATTTTGCAAACCCCAACTTTTAGCAATTAAGTTAATTGCTTCGGTTGTACCACGCACAAAAATGATGTTGTCAGGCGATGGCGCATTGATGAAATTCGCTACCGTTTGACGCGCTTTTTCATAGGCATCGGTTGAACGCGCTGCGAGTTCATGCGCCGCGCGGTGAATGTTCGAGTTTTCGTGTTCATAAAAATACGAAATTCTATCAATCACCACC